>DAIAOV010000085.1 GCA_027437055.1 Legionella sp.
CACTCTAGTACATGTTCATTTTATAACCGCTGTTGCACTTCGCGGTTGAAAGGGCGTTTTAATTGGTTATAGAACTATTTCGCTTCGACTCAAAATCCAATCATAATGAATCAAGAAATTCCTTTAAGACAAAAATAGAACAAAGCAACATGAAGCGTCATTTGACCTAAGATACCATTATGTAATTGTCACAATTGTCCTACGCAAACGTGTGCGTTACCCAAGAGGATCGTGTCATTTTAGAGATCAATGTCGAGCAGAATCCAGAAATCGGTTGGTCCTAGGCCAACGATTAAAGTGCCTTCATAAACTCGGTCAGATCCGATTTTTCATCTTTTGTCAGATGAAGTTGCAACACCAAATTAAAAAACTCCACTGTATCCGCTAAGGTTAATAATCGACCATCATGTAGATAAGGAGGAGAATCTTTTATTCCGCGTAAAGGGAACGTTTTTATAGGTCCATCACCAACGGCTTTTATACCATTAATCATTTGTGGTGCATAAAATTTTTCTGTTTGTAAATTATGCATGAGGTTATCAGTATAGTATGGTGGGGTATGGCAGCTAGCGCATTTTGCCTTACCAAAGAATAGCGCTTGTCCTCTTAGCTCAGCAGGAGTAGCCTTAGCGGGATCTAATTTGCCTTCCCAATTTAATTTTGGTGCTGGAGGGAAATCCAGAATCTCTTGGAACTCCGCCATAAAATGAACTTGACTGCCACGCTCGAGGATATTAACCCCCTTCTTAGTCGCAATGACAGGATCTCCATCAAAATAAGCTGCTCGTTGCTCAAACTCAGTAAAATCTTCTATAGTTTTTAAGGCACGTTGAGAGCCAAATAAGCGTTGTATATTCACCCCTCGTAAGGTAGGAGTCGTAATCCTGTGCCTGAATTCTTGTGGGCGAGCATCACCAGCTTCATGGGTCGCTTTATTGGTGTGACCATTAGCATGACAATCGAAACAGGCAACACCACGACTGGGTTTTACACTGCGTCTGTCTTCTGTCTGGTTAAATTGTTGTTGCGGAAAAGGAGTGAGCAGCAATCGCAACCCCTCTATTTGCTTAGGATTGAGTATGCCATTAAATAATTCATAATAGTTCTCAATAGTAACTAATTTTCCTTTTGAAACATCCCCTAAATCAGGCCTCGTTGTTAAATAGATTGGTGCTGGAAATGGGGGTAAAAAATAATCGGGAATATCATAGTCCAAATCGAAACGAGTTAAATCTCTATTCTCTTGTTTATTAATTTCATCAATTTCAAATTTGGGAAAAACCATACCTCCTTCAGCATGATGAGGATGGGGTAATGGTAAAAAACCTTGAGGAAATAATTTTTTTTCTTTAATTTCTTCTGGGCTCATAGCTCCTAGCTGTTCCCATGTAACACCTTGAGGCAACTTAGTGCGGACACCTTCTTGAATTGGCTTACCGTTAGACATAGTTGTCGTTTTGGAGGGATTATTGCTTAGGTCATAACGCTGTTGTAACAAATCCTGTTGTTTTTTCTCGATCTCCGGTTTTGCTGCAGTCATTCGTTGCATAATAGACTGAAAGGTTTCATTAATTACAACAGGCGCATAACTGGATGGGACTGATTTCTCTCCTGATGAGGGTGTATTGTCAGCATAAACACCAGGAAAACTACTACAAGCCAATAAGGCCAACACCCAAGATTTTTTTAGCACAGTAAGTTCCATTTATCATAATGACAAGAATTTTTCCATCATAAAGTACTTATAATTTCAATGCAATAAAACTATTGCGAGCGCCAGGATGGCTTTATGCGTGTTTGTGAAAGCCTTCTGGCAGATAGACCTTGTAACAAGATCGCGCGAGTTGGCGAGAATTGCTGAGCATAGGTGATAAAAAATACACCTCATTCCCTCCACAATAGGGTTTGGAAAGAGGTCTAATGCTTACCGCTAAATCCTGTAGTATAATTTATCAGTAAACTTAAATTGGTATTCAATAACAACAATAACTAATAAATAGGATTGAACTATGTTGAATGCATCTCTAGCTAAAAAGTCTTTAGTTTTTGTAGGATTATTTTTCTCCCTTCACAGTGTATTTGCGACAAATTCTACAAGCCAAACCTCGGAGCAAATGCAACGACAAATTTTTATGCTGGAGAAAGCTCTAGCCCCTAAAAACCCCAAAAATGTTGCGCAAACATGGGCTGAGGCAGTAAAAAGTAGGAATGGGGCAGTACAATACATGCTGCAATGCCCAGACTTACAAAAAACGAGTCTTAAGCAGTTTATAGAGCTTAATTGGGTTACTGGAGTATCCAGTCCCTGGGTAGCCAGTTATATAATTACACCACAGCAGTCTCAAAAAAATGTTTGGCGATACGTGATTCAATACAAGCTTGCCGCCAGTGATGTTATTGATTGGAGTAATATTGATGAGATTAGCATAGTGCGTATTAACAATGACGTTAATTCGTCACAGCAATGGTGTGTTAGTCAATTGAAACAAAGCTCACCTAAAATTAATTAGAGCCACATAATTGTGGCCTGCTTGCTGCAGCCAGTATTAATCTTCATGCCACTCTCTCTTCCCAGTTGCGAGCAACCGGGCAACACGTCTTTATTTTACTCACTACGAAGGGACACCATAGGCTCCAATTTTGCTGCGCGGCGAGCTGGATAAAAACCAAAGAAAATACCTGTGGCTGCAGAAACTAAAAAACCCGCTAAAGGAGGGAGCCAGTAAATAGAGAATGTCCAATCACTAAAATAAGCAACGATGCGCGTAAAAATTAAGCCTAAAAGGACTCCTAGAATGCCTCCTAATAAAGAAAGCATGACCGACTCCACGAGGAATAAAGCTTGGATTTCGCTGTTTTTAGCACCTACAGCTTTTCTAATACCAATTTCTTTTTTACGCTCACTCACAGAAACCAGCATGACATTCATTACCCCGATACCACCGACCAATAGTGAAATTCCGCCTATTACTGCCAATAATAAGGTAAAAATATGTCCCTGGCTTTCCATGCTGGCTATAATTTGTTTGGCACTACGAGGGAAAACACTAAGTTTTGGCGCTAATGAGCTAATGATCTGTTTGATCTCTTCTATGACTTCATCTATAGGACTATCTGGCTTAAGAAGTATTACCGCATTATTTATCTTGGCTTCCTTACTGACCAAGGCCATACCAGCTAAAGGAATGATAGCTGCCTGATTAATATCTTCATTAAAAAATCCGCTTTCTTTCCAACGATCAGCAATGCCAATAATAGTGTATAAAGATTGGCCTATGCGTAACTGCTTACCTATAGGATCATCCATGCTCATCGCTTTGATCTGTTGTGCTAGTCCATTGCCAATCACACAAAAATGCTCAAAAGACTCCAAATAAGAAACAAAATGTCCCTGAGATAAGATGATATGAACGATACTCGCTAAATTTTCATCAGCGCCAATGATAACGCCCTGCATCACTTTTCCTTGAAAACTCAAGGGCTGATAGGCCGTACTGTATGGCGCGATTTTTACTATATATGGAATGCGTTCAGCAAGCTGTTGCCATTGAGCCGAAGAGAGCGAATCATCGCCGTTGTGTGATTTACCTGGTGTTTTTTGATAGACAGCGACAGCAAGTAAATCAGTACCTAAAGCTTTAAATTGCTCTAGAGCCTTTTCTGTAGCTAACTGACCACAACTGATTAAGGCAACTACCGCGGCTGTACCCACCAAAATACCTAAAATAGCCAGAAATGAGCGTAGTTTGGAAGAAGTCAGATTGACTAAAGCTTGCTGGCAATGACTAATAAGCTTCATGACACCGACTCACCCACAATATGACCATCGGCAATAGTAATTTGTCGTTTGCACTGAGCTGCCACATGTTCATCATGAGTCACCATGATAATGGTACGCCCCTCTGCATGTAAGGCTAGAAAGAGATTCATTACTTCAGTACCTGTTTTTGAATCTAGGGCACCTGTAGGCTCATCCGCGAGTATTACTTGCGGTTCTGTAACCAACGCTCTGGCTATTGCTACTCTCTGCTGCTGTCCTCCAGATAATTGGGTCGGCCTATGATGAGCATATTGACGCATGCCAACATGTTCTAGTGCTTTTAATACTTTTTCTTTTGTCTCTCCCGCATTTTCACCTCTATAGATCAAAGGCAAAGCAACATTTTGCATGGCGGTAAATCGGGGTAATAAATTAAATTGCTGAAAAACAAAGCCTATACTTTGATTACGTAACATAGCAATTTCATCATCTGTTAATCCCGCAACATTCCTATTTTTTAAAATGTAAGTACCAGAGTCCGCCTTATCCAATAAGCCAATGATATTCATTAGTGTAGATTTGCCAGAACCAGAGGCACCAACAATAGCTAGCAAATCACCCTGATGAACAGTGAGAGACACTTCCTTTAATACAGTAGTACTGACTCCTTCAAGAGAATAGGCTTTTATCAAACTGCTAAGCTGAATCAGCGGGCTACCACTCGACTTTTGGTGAGGCTCGCTATAATGAGCAGAAGGTGAAAGCGTCTGAAACGAAGAACTAGAACGCATACGACGCCCATACATAAGAATTCGCGCACCATATTGGCGCAGTCTTGCGCGGTTATAATAAAGTTTGGCAAGGAGTCTACTCATAAACCACCACATCTCCTGCTTTAAGACCCGACTCAACAACTACTGAATTAGCCTGGACAATACCTGTAGTGATAATCCTTTTCTCCAAAGCACCATTGGCCAACTGTACAGTGACCACGCTATTTCCTTTTTCTCTTTTTACTGCAGCAATAGGAATTAATAATTGATCATTACTTTCTACATTGACCTCAATAGCAGCGCTCATGCCGACTTTTATCCATGGTTGCTGCTCAGGAGTTAAAGAGCTGACTTCAACAACAGCAGTAAACGAGGGTAAGCCACCGCTGCTGGAATTGGAGGCCTGAGCATTCACTGCGACTAGAGTTCCTTTTAATTGATGCTTACCAAAGGCAACCCCACTAATAGATGCTTTCATCCCGGGGTGAATTTTATCAATATCTATTTCAGGAACATCAATTTCGACACTAATTCCACTTAAATCACCTACCAGAGCTAAAACTTGGCCTGGTTTTACTGAGGAACCAACCGTAATACGAGTTGCCTTATCTTCGCCAGCTTTTGGCGGATAAAGCATCACTCCATTACCTGGAGCTTTTAAACGAATAACATTATGACTAGAAGTCAAAACTTTTCTTAACTTCTCAAAATCAGATAAACTTAATGCAGAAAGCTTTTGTGAATTATTTTCATCTATTTTTTCCAACATCTCTGTCAGTTTATGCGTTGCCTGCATTAAAGTAACGCGCGCTGTATCCATACTTGATTTCTCACTAAGATAATTATTTTTAGACAACAATCCAGCCTTCCATAAGTCTTGGGTACCTGAAAACTTTGCTTTAGCAATAGTGTAATTATCTTTCGCTTTTAAATAATCAGTTAAGGTATCGTTATATTGTTTTTGCAACTCATTGGAATTTAAGGTTAAAACAACGTCACCTTTCTTAACCATTTGCCCATAATGAAAATCCATGGACTCAACCACTGCCTCCATAGGGCTAGTTAAAGTACTTTCATGTAATGGCTGAATTGTTCCGGTAAAATGTAACGTTTTATGTAATGGCTGTGGCTTTACTTCGAACGTTTGCATGGCAGCAGTCTGAGAAGCCTTTGGTTTCTCATGATTACCACAGGAAACGAGAATTAAAGCGAAAATCGCACTAATTGTCAGTTTGCAATATTTATTCATCCACCATACCTTAGCTTAATTTGCCAGTAATCCAGCGTTGTTCCTAAAGTCCGTTGCAGGGCCGATAACTGGTTAAGATACGCAATCTTTGCTCCTATTAGCCCTGATTGCGCTTGAATCAATTGATTTTGTGTATTATTCACATCCAGGGCACTTGAAATCCCTGCTTCCAGCTTTTTCTTTTCCAAAGCATAGGATTTTTCCGCTAACACCACCTGTTTTTGTGCCAGCTGATAACGTTTAGCTAGGCTGCGGATGCTATTAATCGTGTTAGTGATATTAGTAATTAATGCTCTTCTGGCTGCAATTAAATTAATTCTATCTTTTTCCAAACGGATTTTGGCGTTAACTAGTTGGCTACGTCGATTTAAATCATGAAAAGGAACAGTTAAAGTCAATCGCGCTGATTGGTTTAGATTTTTGCCATTGTATATACCCCTAACTCCCCCATTCAATCCAGTCACGTCATTTACAGTACCGCTCTGAACACTTCCTCCTGCATCCAATTGCCATAGCTGTTGGTTTTTTGCTGTCTTGTAAGCGCGCTCATCCGCGCGTAATGCCATTTTTTGAGCTAGATATTGCGTATTATGATTTAGGGCTATTTCAATAGATTGTTGTAAATTAGGAACGATAATCTTTTCTAAAGTCACATCACTGGGTACGGATAGATGCATTTCGGGATCAAGGCCTATTGCTTGCAATAAATCCTGAGAGGCAATATTAAAATCATTTTCTCCCTGCTCCACCATCAAACTTAGTGACTCAATTTGATAAGACTGTTGAATATTGCCCGTAGGTTCTAATTGCCCTGCTTTGATTTTTTTCTCATTAATTTCGTAGGTCTTTTTCGCTTCAGCTAATTGCAAGCGCTGATTTTCTAAATTATTACCACTCAAAATGAGACTCCTATAAGCGATAATAACCAGAGTAATTTGATCAACTACTGATTGCTGTAAGTTGAGTTTATTCAATAGTTCCGTATCAATAGCATTTAAAAGACCAGCCTCGTTGACTGAACGACCAAATCCACGTAATAAAGGCTGGGTAACCGTGAAATTCAATATGGGATTATAGCCATTGTATATGGCTAAATTATTATCTATGGACAAAGAAGCTTGAGTACCTAATTTGTTTTTTAATTTAAGTTCTGGACTAGCAACAAAGGTACGAGTAGTATCACTGCCAACACCATTAAATCTATTTTTTTGCGCCACTCCGGATGCGCCAAGAGCATATTGTAATTCAAATTCATTGTGTGCCAATCGTAATTGATAGCGTTGAATAATGCGATCTAGCTCCACATTTTGAATGTTGGGATTATAACGTAAAGCCAATAAAATCGCTTCGCGTAAGCTTAAGCGATAAATGCTTTTTTTACGTGATGCAGGAGAAGTTGGTAATTCAATCCAGTGACCTAGTTCGTACTCAGGATTATTTATTGCCTCACGTAATCTAACCCCTGCTTGTTCTACTCGTTGTGCTTCTTGAGTTGGATCATCGACCCAACTGTATAAACTTTTGTTTTCAGATATTTTGGTGGCAGGCCACACATTAAAGCTTAACAAGCTACATAGCAAGAATATTGGTAACAATATATTAGTTCTTGACGTGTTATCTTTGAGAATACACATACCATATCGAGGGAACAATTTTCCATCATAGTAGAGTCTGGAAAGAAGTCTGGCTTTGGGTAAAAAAAAGTTCACTAATATCATCGCTCGTGGTTTATTAATCACTATGGTATTTTATGGTTTGTTAATCCCGGCACGGAAAATCTTTTTCTATCCTGCAAACGCAACGCGGTCAGTGGCCCTCCCCACAAACACCCTGTATCTATAGCATGAATCTTAGGATTAGGACTTATACCCTTTAAAGCAGCCCAGTGCCCAAAAACAATATCCGCTGTTATTTCTTTGCGCTTCGGTACATTATACCAAGGATAAAGATTAGCTGGGGCCTTATCAATAGTGCCTTTATAGCCCAACTCTAATCGTCCTTGGCTGTCACAAAAACGCATGCGCGTAAAATAGTTAGTAATCACTCTTAACCTATCTAGCCCAGTTAAATCATCAGACCAAATATCAGGCTGATTACCGTACATGTGACTTAAATATTCTTTATAGTTGTCTCCTGAGAGAATATTTTCTAATTCTTGAGCCAAACGCCTTGCTTGCTCTAAATCCCACATAGGAGCTATTCCTGCATGGCACATCACTATATTTAACTCCGATGAGTAGTGCAATATGGATTGTTTTCTAAGCCAATGCCCTAAACTCTCTCCATCAGGAGCATTAAGCACTGCCTGAATAGTATCGTCTCGTCCCTTCCATGGTTGATTGCCAAATAGTGACCCCAGTAGGTGCAAATCATGATTGCCTAGCGTGATTACAGGGAGAATTGGTAAAGAATGAATAAATCGCAGTACTGCTAATGACTCCGGACCTCGGTTTACTAGATCCCCAACCAACCATAATCGATCAACTTTTTCATCAAAATCAATTAATTCAAGCAAACGTTGCAAAGGCTCATAGCATCCTTGCAAATCACCTATGGCATAATCAGACACCGCGCTTTACTCCAAGCGTTAAAAACGATGAGTCATTTTCCACAGTTTGCCATTTGCCAGAAGCAGAGAGTTTCTGTAATGGTGTAACAACAATTGCATTTTGCTGCTGGATAAATTGACTAGGATATTGTGCCTTATGGATTAATTCTGTTGCCGATAACGATTCAACTTTACCCGTATTCATTTGCACTACTTTTACTGATTCAGGTAGCGTCACTCCATATTCAGAAACGACTACACCACTATACATTTGTTGGGTTTGAGTGTGCTCATAACGGCTTAGCATTGAACCATCGGCATTACGTTTATGCAGACCTAAGGATAAAAACCCATTTTGTGCCGCCTGCCAATTTTTATACTCGGGATGTTCACGCACAAAGAGTTGAAACATCTCTTGGCACATGAGCATGCCCCCAGGTACCATGAGCAAAGGGGCCTTATTAATCATAATACGCCCTTCATCTAAAGCCTTAATCATCCATTGAATGAACTCAACACCTATAGCTTGTTCTTTTTCGGCTATAGTCTCTGGCACACCACCAGAGAAAGTCCCTGCTCTCCCATAACGCCCTACGCGATTTACAGAGGTCTTACCCATATTATCGGTAATATAACGTTGTATGGCTATTGCATCTGCTCTGATTAAAATGGCACCTAAGGTACCAGCAGAGCGTTGATCTTCATTCAATAAAGCAAGCCAAACGGCTAATATTTGTGGATTAGACGCTATCCACGCAAAACCACTTGCTGGCATTAAAGCCCGAGCAATTAGTAAATTGAGGCGACGTCGAAACTCAACATCAGATTCTTTCTGAAATTCATAATCGTAATAACTACCCGTACTATTTAAGCTTTCTAGTAATGGATTCCATTGTTTTAATAATTGGCCACTGTTATCAAATAAATTGACACGATAGTCGACAAATAATTTACCTATGCCTTGCAAAATTGCGGCAGAATAAAGGGCATATTGCCACTGCTTTTGTTCTTCAGATATTGGCTCAGAGGGCTCCTGAACCATAAACTCCTGAAACAAACTCAAAGCAGCTTCTGTACGGTTTAAAGCATGGTCGACCAGTCCGCCTGGTTGCGAATAATAACTGTTGGACGTTTCTGGCAAATTTTGACAATAATTCACTAAATTATCGATAAGCGCGGAGCATAAACTCTCATAACGCGTAGCCTCTAATTGCGTTAGTTCCTTCATTCTCTGTAATAATATCTGTCGTTTTTCCTCCGCCAAAAACTGAGGAGCAGCAACATGTCGTACCAAATCTTTTAATAATCTAGCCTGTGCAGACAAGGGGCTTTTTCGTTGACGATGAAACAAGACAACCTCCACATTCAATTATTACTTAATTTTACACTAATTGGAAATAAATTTCGCTAGTTGGACATATTCAGCGACAGATATTTGTTCAGGCCTTCTACCTCCGTCTATTCCTAAATCCGCTAATTGAGCGAAAGAAATGATGCCTTTTAAATTATTAGTCAGTGTCTTACGTCTCATAGCAAAAGCGCTAGTGACCAATTTCTGCAGTACATCGATTGCCACCTCATCAAAAGGAGATGCTCGATGAGGAATAAGGCGCACTATTGCAGAATCTACTTTGGGACGTGGATCAAATGCTTCTGGCGGTACATCAAATAAGTGTTCTACTTCACAATGGTATTGTAACATTACGCTTAATCGTCCATAGGCCTTGGTACTTGGTGCTGCCGCCATGCGCTCAACTACCTCTTTTTGTAACATAAAGTACATATCTTTTATAAAAGGCGTATAGTGCAATAAATGAAATAGTAGGGGGGTAGAAATATTATAAGGTAAGTTACCGATTATTCTTAAGTCGGGACCAAATTCACTGTAATCAACAGTTAATGCATCTGCTGAAATTAGCTGTAATTTATTTTGAGCAATTGGCAATTGAGTTAAATACTGTTGTAAGTCTCTGTCGATTTCAACAGCAATTAAATGCTCCAATTGGCGCAATAAAGGTTGGGTCAATGCACCCAGGCCAGGGCCTATTTCCAGCATGTTGTCCTCAGTTTGAGGATTAATAGCGTGCAGAATTTTGTTTATTATATTTCTGTCTTGTAAAAAATTCTGGCCGAAACGCTTCCGTGGGCTATGCCTCACTTTATATACACCTACAAAAAATGAAAAGCGGATTATACCTTGCTTAAGACAGTTATACTAACTACTAATGAGGTTAAGTATAAAAATAGATCAAAAACGCTCTTTTTGCGCGCATTTTGTGTAATTCAATGTCTTTGCTGCTAAATTGTAGAAATAATGGAATAACCGTTCAGGCAATGGCGTCAACAGTTGCATTATGGATGCCGACTTTCGTCGGCAATTCGAAAATGACAAAGATCGATGGCACGGTTAAAAGCATTTTGTCTCTTAATTGTAATACTACAATAATAAGAGCTATTGCACCGTTTAATGAGTTGCCGTTAATGTGCTGTCCCACGTCTCATCAATTTCTTCTGTCGCTACTTGATGATAAAAAAGAGTCCCTCTTTGAGAGCTTGGGGAGCGAGGAGAGGAGGGAGATTGACTCATTGCTACCTCGCCCCAATCATCATCTTCATTGAGGTTAACAAATTCTACTTCATTATCAGAGAATTTATATCCCTCAGACTGATCATATTCCTCAGCCGCTTGCTGTTGCTCTTCATGCAGCTCAGCGATAACATCAGCAGTCTCTTCTTCAAGCCAATGATAAAATGCACCGGCCCGTTTTTGACTAAATTTATGATTCGCTGGATCTTTTGGTTCCTTGCTAGACAGTGTCAGGCTTTTACCTTTTTTAGAGGAGTGTCTGTCCTCTTTTAACGGAAACATCTCTTCAACCATGTCCCCATTTTGTCCATATTTTCCCTTCATTATCATACATCCTTCGTTAGTATTTGATTCCGCTGGATATTATTAACAATCAGAACGAAAGGCAAGCACTAAGGTATTTTTCAAGGCTATTTTTCAATATTTATCTAGCATAAATTTCCAATCATGATGTAAAATTAAAACGCAAAAATTCCAGGTAACCTGGCGCTAAAAAAACTGGTTTTAATTTTCATTTAGGAAAGATGCAATGGCTTATAGAAAAATGCTGAAATCTAAAATTCATCGTGCTTGTGTTACCCAGGCTGATTTAGATTATGAAGGAAGTATTACTATTTCTCCTGAGCTGCTAAAAGCCGCTAATATACTGCCTTATGAGGCGGTCAATGTGTGGAATGTTACTGCGGGTACACGTTTTGAAACCTATGCGATTACTGGAGAAAAAGGCTCAACAGACATATGCGTTAATGGAGCAGCGGCTCACTTGGTGACTCCAGGTGATTTGGTCATTATTGCCTCATTCAGTCAAGTATTGGAAGAAGATTGTGCTAAGTTAATCCCTACCGTTGTATTTGTAGATCAATTTAACCGTCTAAAAGAAATTAGACCGGAACGAATTGGTGCTAAAAATAAAGTGCCTTGTGCCGTTTGATTGCTGAGCAAGTAAGGACACTCAATGTTGGGCCAAGAGCCCAACCTACTCTGTAAACCTGAGAATATGGGAGATTTTCACCAATGTGTGTGACACAACTTTTAAACCAATATTGAACTCATGATTACCCATCTCTTTGAATTACGTCGCCGCGCTATTTATACCCTGTGGTGTTTTGCCATTTTATTTTTAATCTTCTTTTTTATAGCTGGCGATCTATTCCATGCATTCATGAGTCCCCTACTCTCAGTAATACCCCATGAAGATGGATTAATTGCAACTCATATCACTTCCCCTATGGTGACACCATTGAAACTCGCTGCAAATGCAGCGATGTTGTTTAGTGCACCATTTGCCTTATATCATCTATGGCGTTTCGTTAGCCCAGGATTGCATCAGCATGAGAAAAAACAATTTCGAGGAGCAATAACGCTAAGTATCTTATTATTCCTTGCGGGTTTGCTCTTTTGTTTTTATTTAATCCTGCCGTTTATGTTTCAATTTTTTGTTCATGCTCTTCCCAAAGGGGTGCGCTTTATGCCTGATATAGGCTATGCGCTCGATTTTGTAACGCGAATGCTCTTATTATTTGGTTTTTGTTTTCAAATTCCACTCATTACTCTAATTCTCGTGCGTTTCAACTTTACTACAGTGATTACTTTGAAGAACATAAGACCTTATGTCATTGTAGGCGCCTTTATTATAGGAATGTTGCTTACTCCTCCCGATGTGTTGTCACAGCTAATGCTTGCCTTACCACTATGTTTCCTTTATGAGTTGGGTATTCTTTTAGCGGTTTATTTCTCGACCGACTCCCCCTCAAGATCTCTTCATGATTACCGATAATAAATATATAGCGCTTAAAAAAAGGAATCAGTGATGAATAAAGTAGCTAAATTTAACATAGGGGATTTAGTTATTCATAAACGTATTCGATACAGAGCTATAGTTGTCGATGTAGATCCCTTATTTCAAGCTTCTGGGAACTACAACCCTCAAGCTCCCAAACATGAATTTGCGACACGACATCCTTGGTATCGTTTATTAGTCGATGATAGCAACCAAGTAACTTATGTCGAGGAATCTATGTTAATTGCAGACCCTAGCCAACATCCCATCAACAATCCTCACCTTCGTGAATACTTTAACGAAAATGATGATGAAGGCAACTACCATAATGTTAATTCCAAACATTAGGCTAAAACTCAATATAACAAGCTCTAAGAGTTTCTTAACATCAAAATCAATAAAGCAACAAAACCAATTAACCCTATGGCGAGTACGCCCATGGTAAAAAAACTTTTGTTCAAATTCTCTTTACTGAATTGCTCTGGTCGACCTTTTATCGTGCGGTACAGGAGAAATAGAATCATGCCTGCGCCTAAAAGACCTAAAATTTGATAGAGAGTATTCATTGGTTCATTCTTCCTTTTAACTCAACCTTGACTTTTAAAGCAGTTTACTTCGCTTCAAAGCTAAATGCATCTGAAAATAAATGGCTAGGTGATACCCCATGCTCTACCAACACGTCGCGTGTACTGTAAACCATGTCAAAAGGGCCGCTAATTACCATTTGCCATTCACCTAAATCATTGGTGTGTTTTTTTAAAATATTGGAGGCTAACGTTTCTTCATGTGTATCAGCCAATATAGAAAAATAATTAAATCGACTAACATGGGCCTGCCAGCTAGTTACTTTTTCATCCATAT
>DAIAOV010000086.1 GCA_027437055.1 Legionella sp.
CCGGTAACCAGTTACTCGGTAAGTTTTGAGACACGACCTAGCATTAATTTGAAATCTACAAACCGATTTATCCGTTGGTTAGGGTTATAGGTATGCGCCCATTATAATGTATTACGAAAGACTAGCGGAAATAGAAGCATCCAAACCAATCCCAGTACAATACTGCTCGGCGTGCCCAAGGGAAAAATTGCTACTTTATAGGCAACTCCTCCTAAATAAACCGCAGGGAATACCAATAAAGCGATAAGCCATAGATAGTGATGTAGTTGTTTTAGAAGAGCATTCAATCCAATACACAGGACGCTAAAGTTGATCCAAAGCCCTAAAATCCATGGGGGAGCAAGGAATGGCTGCCAGGGATTAAAATAAAAGCGAATAAATGAAGAAAAACTAAATAAGCTGTCAACACAAAATCCGATAAAGGTCATACAGAGGAAAAATTTTTTCCAAGTAGGGACTGATGATAAGCCATTGAAATAATACAATTGAAGGGTACTGATGATTAGTGAGAATGTCAGGGCGTACCATGGCAAATTGTAAGAGGCCAAAATTAGGCTTCCAAGCCAGACAAGATAATAAGCTAGAATAAATAGAAAATTGTTCATTAGGTCCCAAATAGTTAAAAAGGGCAGATAAAACGTAACCGTTCACCCAACCTACCTATTACCTTAAGTCCCTTCCAAAGACGAACTCTATAACCGTTTGATTTTAAAGAGTTTTTCTTTGGCGATATCGACTCCACAATTGAGGTTGGGTGACTTAAGTTGACACCATTGCCAAATGGTATAAGTTTACTTTATTTTGCAGTATATTTTGTCAAACTTAATAAATCAATTTCAATATGATGATTTTTGTCTGATTTACCATTTAATCGCTTGATTCATGTATTTTGGTTGCTCTTAAGATTACCTAGGATAAATTTCTAGCACGTAAATCAAGTTTTCGTAATAATTTAGTTTTCACTTCATGATTGATTTTTTTTTCATGCCATAAGCGCATTAATTCCGTTCTTTCTACCTCAAGGATTTTTAATGATAATAAGATGGTGTTATTAGGTGCTATTTTTCGTGGTTCAAGCTGTAAGGTTTGACGACTTTTTAGGTCTTCTTCTAATTGAGTTTTATATTCACTGTAGAGGTGGATGCGAAATTTAATTTCTTCATCGAGTTTTTTATTATCTTTGGATAATTCTTTGAACTCATTGAGCCAATGAAGCACTGCTTTATTTAATTCGAGCTGGGCTAATACTTCACCTATTTGTTGATTTAATTGTTCTCGTTTGCCATATTTTGTGATACCTAATACTTGAAGTAACCAGGGAAGAGTTAATCCCTGTATGAGGAGGGTGGCAACAATGACTGCAAATACAAAAAGAATGACCAGATCTCGAGGGTCTATATCGTCAGATATCAGCGGTAATGAGGGCACAGATAAAGCAGCAGCAAGCGAGATTCCACCACGCATTCCGGACCATGAAATAATAAATAATTCTTGCCAACGAGGAGATGCACTATTTTTATTCTTAAGCAATTGGAAATTAGTGATGTAGGTGGAACACCATACCCAAATAAATCGTCCAGTAATAACAACCAAAACGATAAGTAAGCTAGATAAGAAAATGGTTGTTGATGCTTCCGCTGAAAAACGTTCAAGAATATAGGGTAATTCAAGACCAACCAGTAAAAATAGGAAACTTTGGGTGATGTACCCTAACATGGTCCATACGGTGCGTATTGTCAAACGCACCTCGGGAGTGAACTTCTCCATGTAGAAATGTCCCATGAGTAAGCCGCATACAACGGTGGCAATTACACCACTACCACCCAGTTTTTCAGCTGGAATATAAGCCAAAAAAGGCGTCAAAATGGAAATAAGTATTTGCAAAATGGGATCATTGATTTTTATTCTCAGCTCGCCTATGAGGTAGGCCAGCGCAACCCCGTATAATATTTCGCTGGCAACAACACCGACAAAATGAGTGACTACATTAAAAATAACAAACTGATGAGTAATTACTGCAGCTAAAGAAAAGCGAAATAGAATTAAGCTGGTTGCATCGTTAAACATTCCTTCGCCTTTTAAAATCGTGATGATTCGTTTGGGCAAATGAACTTTTTCTGCAATGGAAACGATAGCTACATCGTCGGGTGGAGATATGACTGCCCCCAAAACGCAAGCAAGAGGCCAGCTGATATCAGGAAAAAGGTAGTGAACAGAAATTGCAACGAGAATAGTTATAAATACTACATGGCCTATGGAGAGTAATAAGATAGGTTGAATGTGTTTAAAAACATCACGTAATGAGATATCAGCACTGACTTGATAAATTAACAAAGGGAGGAATAGCTCTAAAACAAGATTGGGACTGAGATAAACATGCGGAAATGAGGGTATAAAGCTCAACACCATACCGATGAGCACTAATAATAGGGATATAGGTATAGTTGATTTTTGAAATACTATGCCAACTAAGGCAATAATACCTAATAAAACAATGCCGACTTCAATCTGGTCCAAATCGTATTTCAATTAGTAAAAAGCATAAAATCAATCTAACAAATAAATGAATTTTAGGCAAAATTTATTGAGAAAAACTGTTCATGTTGGTAAAGCAGTCCTTTGCCTCATAGCCGTCAGGCTAAGCTCCTGACAGGACCCTGAGACACAGAGCTGCATTCAAGTGCTCGTTTAAAAAGAAAGGTTATTCGACTACTGACCTTCTTAAGCGCACTTCGTCTTATAGATCGAAGCGCCAGGCTCCTGTTATGAGGCTCTTGACTGATATTTCTGCCACAGCGTATATACCGGTCCTTCATTATTTAATAATTCTTTGGTTGAGCCGTCTGCAACAATAGTTCCATGATCCAACATGATCACGCGATCAAATTTGGGCAATAAATGAAGCCTATGAAGTGAAACTATAAGTGTTGCTGAGGGAAAATTATCGATTACTCCAGAAAGAATAGTTTTCTCTGTTGCTAAATCAACACTGGAAGTTGGTTCATCCATTAAAATTAACGAACTGAACCGAGCAGCAAAAAGCCCTCTTGCCAAAGCTAGTCGTTGTTTTTGCCCCACTGACAGATTAAGTCCCTTTTCGCGAATGTCAGTGTCAAGCCCTAAGGGAAGAGTAGCCAATACGTGGGAAAATCCTGCCAAATTAACTACTTCATCTATTTCTGAGGGTTGCGCATCCAAGTCCATGGTGATGTTGAAGACAATAGTATTCTCAAAAATTTCTGGTTCTTGGGGAATAAGCGTGGTAATAGTGTGCAGAGGTTCTAAGGAGTCAAATGGTATATCATCAATAGTCATTTGCACCGATTGGGGAGTATAAAGACCTGATAAGATATTTAATAAGGTGCTTTTTCCGGCACCGCTGGTGCCAATAAGAGCTATTTTCTCACCACGTTTTAGGGTAAAACTGATGGAGTGTATGGTACCTCTTGAGCTATGGCTGGCATGACGGAAATTGAGTGAGCTAATTTTAATGTTATGCCAGTGGCTTGCTAAAGATGCGCCGGCAGGAGTATGAGCCAATTGTTCTATATCATCTAATACCGGTTGCAAACCTCTAATGTCAGTGTCTTTGCGAACCAAATCACTATAATGAGCGCTAAGATTATAAAATACCTCACTAAGATCCCACTGGTAACGGAATATCATTACTACCGTACCTATTAAAATCCCATCGGCTTGATGTAGGGTTAAAACGATATAACCGATTAAAATAAGAGACTGAGTTACTGATAACGCGATCCCCATAGAGAACCATTTTACTTCATTTAAAACGGCTTCTTTATTAAAGAAAGGCCATACAGACATGATTCGATGAAGTAAATTGGAACGTGTTAATTCACCAAGCCTTAGGGTCAGTACGGTGGTCATATTACTGATGTAATCAAAAAATACTGCACCGACGTGGTTATCGATTTCATTTTCTGATTCATATAACGGGATAAGGCGGCGATCAAATAAAATAACGACCGTGGTGGCCAACATGCAACTGAGTAAACTGATTAACCCAACAGGTAAGGAAATCCACATTAGAAATCCTATTGAGATAATGAATTTGACAATGGTTTCGATGTAAATGAATTGATCTTCGGCAAACGTATGAAGAGCAGTTGCTGCTCGATTAACACGAGTAATAATATTACCTGAGTGATGGTCTTGGTGCCATTTCAGGGGAAGTTTGGTGAGTTGCTCATAAATGGTGATACGAAATCTTTGTTGAATTTTAAGGCCAACTTTACGCTCAACTACTCGTGCCGGTCCATGAAATAGCCAGAATAGGGGGACTAAAGCTACTCCAAATACCAGCCAAAAAATAACATTCCAAAACAGATTAGGACTGAAGTGTTGCAACAAATCTATGGTTTTTCCAAAAGCGTAGGGACTTAAACTCATAAATCCTTGAGCAATAATAAAAGCAAGGTAATAACCTATGATAGAGCGATGCCAGGGTTTTCCATGATGCCATACACTACGAATTAAACTAAAGTAAGGATTTCTCATTTTTTTCCACCAAGATTCAAACATACTCCTTAACGGTTAATGTTATTACCTGAACTGTTATTATTTTATATCATTAGTCACCATATCGTAGATGAATAAAGCCTTTAATTTTTCCCAAAAATTTCCTCCCAGAATAAATAAGCTAATGAAAAATAGAAAATCTAAAAGAAAGATAGAATGGTAATGAGTGTTTTTCATGGGAGTAGAAGAAAAATAATTAACATAGGGCATTAAAAAGCCAACGATAAATGTTGCAGAAAATAAAGTAATTCCTACCCTATAGCGTAAACGACTTATTTTATTCACCATCACTGTTTCTTTAAGCCAAAAGAGAATTTGGCTTTTTAAATAGAAATAGCCGTCTTTTCCTAAAATGACAACTGCCAGCAGCATTCCAATTTCTGGTATACCAAAAACCAGTAAACCAGAGATAATTGCTTTTAACACAGGGGAGATACCAAGCTTGAGGATAATTGGAATAAACAAAGGGGCGGAAAATGATAAAATGAATACAATAAGGCCACAGAATAATTTTTTCCGTGGCATTTTCGGTGGTTCTTGGGTATCAATTTCTTTTGTTACAGAATTATCTTTATTCATTTTCTATCCCTTCAAGTTGTAGACGCAACTTCAACCCGTTCCTTTTTAGAGTCCTCTTCATTCTCAATAAGATTTCTGATTTTGGGCGCAATAAAATAGAGTAGCACTGCAGTAACTAAAGCCCAAAGACTTAATTGCTTGAATACTTTAAGAAAATCATCATTGGTGAGTAGAGGATCTATTGATTCTATTTTCGTCATGGCATTAGAGAGGTAATGCGAAAGAGACGCAGCTACCCCGGTAACTAACATCCATGTTCCCATTAAAATGCCTTGTAATTCTGGTGGCGCTATGCGTCCTATCATGGCAAAACCTATAGGGGCAATAAGTAATTCAGCCATGCCTTGCAAGATGACATAGCCTATTACCCAATACAGATTAGTGTATCCTTGAGCATTAGAATAAATAATGCCGCATGAAAGAAGTATAAAAGATAAGGCGAGTAAAAAAAAGGCACTAATAAATTGAATCACTATCGTCGATTTATATCCTTTCATAATGAGTTTATTAATGAGTATAGTCAGCAGTGGAGCTCCTAATACTATAGCTAATGGATTGATATTTTTAATCCATTGAGTAGCCCATTCAAAGCCTAAAAAAGTTCTATCTACATTATTTTTGATAAAAAGAGTTATTCCTACTGGACCAGTCAAATAAATCATCCAAAACACTATAGAACTTGCTGCCAAAATTAAATAAGCCATTATTCTTTGCTTTATTATTAGGGATTTTTGTTTTAGTCCTATAGTGAGTACTATAAAAAACATGAGAAGGCTGAGTAATACCACGAGCCCATTACTAAAATGGGCTGAGTAAAAGCATAAGAGCATGCTAGGTATAAGAAGCAATGTAATGGCAATACCGATTAATTTTTTATTTAGTAGGTGAGCCGAGTTTTTGATTTGCATGAGTGGAGTATTCTTATCTGTTAGATAACTCCATGATTTAGTGATTAAAAATAAGGTAATGGCATTGGTTATCAAACACAGGTAGAACAAATATTGATATTGATTGGAATAATCAAAAAAACCACTGGCAGTGTATCCGGCACAAAAACCTATATTCATCGCCCCATAGCTAAGAATAAAGGCATTTTCTCTGCGGTTATCTAGGGCTATAAAGCGTTGGGTCATCATATTGTTGTAACATGTAGTATTTAGACCACAACCCACTAGAAAGAAACTAAGGCCAATATAAAGTGTCGAGGCTTGGCATAGTGCTAAAAACACTAATCCTATAGTCTGAATCAGCAGGGTAATGAAAAACAGTACCTTATTACTAAGATAACGACCGCCTATTAGCCCTCCTAATAATTGTAAAATATAATTAAATGCCAAAAATAAGCCAACGATGCTATTGGATAATGTATTGGATAAACCAATTTGTTTGGTGATATATAGCGGAAGAGAGGAGTATAGAATAGCATATGAAAAAGTTGAGAATGCTTGAATAAAATAAAGCGAGGTTACTCCTCGGGGCATAGTCTCAAGAATCTTTAACATAGTGGAGCTCGAAAAGTGCTGTAATTGATGACTTTATCAAGAATAAGGTCGTTTTGGCAAAACAAAGGTTCTAAAAAAATAAGTCATATGGATAAATAAACGACTGCGATATCTCGTAATATACGAGATATCGCTAAAGCAATGTTATGCTTGGGAAGGTGAGTATAGTCCTTCGAGGTCTTGTTCAATTTGCTCTATTTCAGGGATAAAAGGTGCTTGGGCTTGCTTAAAAAGAGTAAATTGAGATTCTGCGCCAAAGAAATGACCAATAGCATTAGTCGCTCTGATGACCGCATTAATTAACGATTTTAACAGATTAGTTAAAAAATCGCCCCAGCTTAATTCTTTTTGTAACAAAGACTTAGCATCATTAATTACAGTAGTGCAGGTATGAATAAATAATGTTGCTGCTTGTTCTTGGGTTATTGCTGGATTTGATTTATTCTTTATATAAGTGATTATTGCTTCGCCTAATTGAGTATCTAACCGCTCGGCTACTCTCAGTGCATTTTCATTGCGATTGACATCGTTTTGTAAGAGATCAATTTTTTGTATCAGTGGAGCCAGAAGGTGTAATAATACAGCATATTCTTTTTGCTTCTTGTTCTGCGAGACATTTCCAATTTCTGATGCATCATCGGTACTTGGTTGCGTACTAGAGGCTATGCCATCGAGCGATTTTGGTTTTCTTGGTCTGAGGAAGACTTGTTCCGGTACCCCATGATGAGGGCAGAGATTTGTAGCAATAGTGAGATCAGGATTTAATAGTTCAATATTGGCTGTTACATTAAGAGAATTCTCCGACGTCACATAAGATTCTATATTGGAAGGATAGGCATAGACCTTCTCAATTTCATTTAATTCTATGATGTTTTTCAGCGCAGTAAATAGTTGTTTGTTTTCCCAACCTTGGGCAATAATGGCAGAACCTTTTATGATTGATAATACGTAATCTAAACCATGGGTTTCTACTAAGTTTTTCATATATTTCTGTGGATTTTGATTTTCGTATTGAGGACCAGTTGGAGACGATGATTGATATTTAAACATAACATCGTCAGGTAAGTGACGATATAGCAATGAATTGTCATTTATGAACTTATTAAATGCCTGATAAAAACTATTTTTATCAGTAAAATGAGAGAGTTCTACTAATTCTCGTAATTTTCTCCAAAAACTGATTACATTTTTACTGTTGTCAACAATAATTAATTTAGGGGTATTCTCTTTATTACCTAGTTTGCAAATGAGAGCAAGGGACCTTAAGCCAGAAGTAGCTACTAAAGCAATTCTTTCTGTGGGAGCTACATAAGGTTCTAAACCGTGTATTTGGGGATCATTCCCTACTAGAAGAATTTCATAATCAGTCAATTCAGTTTCTGATGCTTGATTAAATCCGTATTTTTTTCTAGTCTGTTTGCCACGCCATAATTTTTGGATTAATACTGCCGCATTTTCTCTATCTAACTTTTCTTGCCCCATTCTTATTTGCTCTATTTGAGTAAAAGTGAGGGCATTTTATCGTGCAAAAGTTAAGGAAATATTATGGTTTCTATCTGCGGCACATGAAGGACGCCAACAATATGTCATGAAATAATTAAAACGTGTTATTAATCATATTAATTAACATTCATTATTCATGTTAACCTATACTGGATATTAGGACACATGGATGATGATGAATAATGAAAATACAATTCTTAGGGGCCACACAAACAGTGACAGGCTCGAAGTACTTAATTCAGGCAGATGAGTCAACTGTACTCGTTGATTGTGGTCTTTTCCAAGGTTATAAAGAGCTTCGCTTAAGAAATTGGGCGCGAATGCCTATAAATCCTTCAACTATTGATTATGTCTTACTGACACATGCTCATATTGATCATAGCGGTTATATTCCATTATTAGTCAAACATGGGTTTCGTGGAAAAATCATTTGCACTGAAGCAACCTATGACTTAGCTAAAATATTGTTACCTGATAGTGGCTTTTTGCAAGAAGAGGAGGCCTATTATGCCAATCGTAAAGGTTATTCCAAACATCACCCTGCCATGCCTCTTTACACGCGAGAGGATGCGGAAGTTGCCCTAGGTTATTTTCAAACGATCAGTTTGAATAAGCCATTTAAGATAGCTGAGGATTTTGAGGCAAGTTTTTATTATGCAGGACATATTTTAGGCGCCTCTTTGATTTGGGTGCAACATAAAGGGGTTTCTGTACTTTTTTCAGGCGATTTAGGACGACCCAATGATCCTATTATGAATCCTCCGCAAGAACCACCAGAGTCTGATTATCTCGTCGTGGAGTCAACTTATGGGAATCGGCTACATGAAACCTTAGATCCAGAGCAACAATTGGAAGAAATAATTAATCGCACGGTGAGGCGAGGGGGGATGATTTTGATTCCTGCATTTGCTGTCGGTCGCACCCAAATATTGTTGTATTACATTTATCAATTGAAAGCTAAGAATAAAATTGCGGATATACCTATTTATATTGATAGTCCTATGGCCATTAATGCAACTGAAATTTTATCGCATCATGCACGAGAAAATCGGCTAAGTTCGCAGCAATGTTCAGCGATTTGCGGTGTTGCGCGATATATTCGTACGGTAGAGGAGTCAATAGCGATTGGCCGACAAAAAATGCCAATGATTTTAATTTCAGCTAGTGGTATGGCAACTGGAGGGCGCGTTGTTCATCATATTCGAAATTTTGCTCCTAACTCCAAAAATACAATTTTGTTTACTGGATTTCAGGCTGGTGGAACCCGCGGCGATAGGATGGTTCGAGGAGAAAAAGAGCTCAAAATGTTTGGTCAACTAGTTCCTGTTAATGCCGAAATAATTCAGATGGGTAACCTATCTGCTCACGCTGATTACGCGGAGTTACTAAGCTGGTTATCTTATGTCAAAAAAGCTCCACGGACTCTTTTTATTACTCATGGTGAAAAAGAGTCAGCTCTGTCACTGCAATTAAAAATTGAGCAGAAATTTCATTGGAACTGTACAGTCCCTAATTATTTGGATCAATATACATTAGATTGAAAAGATAGGGATATAACGAAAGGATCTGATGCATGGATAATGAGTTTAATAAGTTAAAGTTAGTCCGATTAGGTATCGATACGCTGCAAGAATTTATTATCTTTATGCGTTCAGATTGTTTTATCTGCGAATCAGAGGGATTTGAATCATTAACTCAAGTCGTTGTTACATTAGGTAAACGTTCCATCGTAGCTACGTTAAATACAGTTTATTCGGATATTCTCAAACAAGATGAAGCGGGGTTGTCTGAGAGTGCTTGGGGGCGTCTTGGTGCGCAATTAAATGATTTCATAACTATTTCTCATTTACCTCCTGTAACTTCTATAAGTTATATACGCTCTAAAATTTATGGAAATGTGATAAGTGCAATAGAGTTTCATGAAATTATTAGCGATATTGTTGCTGGCAGATATTCTAATATTCATTTAGCTAGTTTTATTACTGCTTGCGGTAATGACAATTTAAGCATTAAGGAAATTATTCATCTCACGAGTGCCATGGTAGAAACAGGAAAACAGTTGGATTGGGGGCATCCTATAGTTTTGGATAAACACAGTGTCGGCGGAATTCCAGGAAATAGGACTACCCCTATAGTCGTTGCCATCGTTGCTGCAGCCGGTCTCATTATACCCAAAACATCCTCACGGGCGATTACTTCCCCTGCGGGAACGGTAGATACTATTGAAACAATGACTTCTGTAGATTTATCACTGAATCAAATTCAACGTGTTGTTGAACGTGAAGGAGGATGCATGGCTTGGGGGGGAGCTTTAGGTCTAAGCCCTGCAGACGATATTCTCATTCGAGTAGAAAGGGTTTTAGATCTTGATCCCATGGGGCAAATGATTGCTTCAGTGTTGTCGAAAAAGATTGCTGTGGGGGCCACTCATGTGTTGATTGAGGTGCCTGTAGGCCCTACAGCAAAAATTCGTTCTGATTTGGAATTTTCCAAATACCAAGATTATTTTTCACTAGTAGGTAAGGCATTGGGTATTCATGTCGATACTTTAAAAACTAATGGCAATCAACCATTAGGCAAGGGCATTGGTCCAGCGCTTGAGGCAAAAGATATTTTAGCGGTATTGCACAATGACAAAAAAGCACCTATTGATTTGAGAAAAAAGGCAATTAAGCTTGCTGGAATTTTGCTGGAATTTGGCAGGAAGGCGTCTTCTGGCCAAGGCGAACAGTTAGCAACTCAATTATTAGACAGCGGTTCCGCATTGAAGAAGTTTTTAGCCATTTGCGATGCACAAGGTGGCTTTCGGGAACCATTAACCGCTTCATTAACTCATAATATTGTAGCAAAACAGAGTGGAATTGTGACTGAAATTGATAATCGAAATTTGGCAAAAGTAGCTAAATTAGCAGGAGCTCCCCACGAATCTGCCGCAGGTATCGAATTTTTTGCAACATTAGGTTCTCTTATTGAGAAAGGGCAAACTTTATACACGATTCATGCAGAATCTAAAGGAGCTTTGAATTATTCGCGCACTTATGCGTTATCTATGCCGAATATCATTAAGATCATACCGCAATAAAGAAGGTATAAGCCATGAAAAAAAATATCCTTTTTTCATTACCCGGTAATCAGGCCTTAACCGAGATATTAACTAAACAGCTTGCTGCGGAATTAGGTATTGCTGAAATTCGTTTCTTTCCCGATGGGGAGTCCTATATTCGTATTGATTCTAATGTGCGTAATAAAACAGCGATTTTGATTGATACATTAAATGAGCCCAATTGTAAAATCGTACCATTACTGTTCATGGCTCAAACACTTAAAGAATTAGGAGCGGCAAAAATTGGTTTGGTTACTCCTTATTTACCCTACATGAGGCAGGATAAGCGATTTAAAGCAGGGGAGGGGATTACTTCTAAATTGTTTGCTCAATTGCTTTCCAACTATATAGACAGCTTGATCACCATCGATCCGCATTTACATCGCATTCATCATCTCTCTGAAATTTATACTGTTCCTAATATTTCCACGATGCATGCTACAGAAAGAATAGCCCAATGGATTGAGCATCATGTCAGCAATCCTGTGCTCATTGGGCCAGATGAAGAAAGCAGGCAGTGGGTTTCTGAAATAGCTGGTTACAATAATCTTTCTTTTGTGGTAGGTAAAAAACAGCGTATCGGGGACAGGCAGGTTTCTCTGTCTCTACCAGAAATAGACAATAAGGGACAAAGCGCTGTAGTGGTCGATGATGTTATTGCTACAGGCATCAGTATGCTTGAAGTTCTGAAACAATTACAAACTCAAGGATTTAAAAATTCGATCTGTATCGCTGTTCACGCCTTATTCAATAAGGAAACAGAACATCAGTTGCTGCAGGTTGGGGCTGAGAAAATAGTCACTTGCAACACTATCGTACATCCTAGTAATCAAATTGATATTTCAGATCTTATTGTGCAGGGGATTATAGAATCATGTTAGAGTCCTTACTGTCATTTACTATCTCATTGTTGATTGGTTTACTGATAGGCATCGAAAGGGAACGTAGTCATCCAGAGGGGACTCAATTTATTGGGGTTAGGACCTTTACTTTATTATCCATGCTGGGGACCTTGATTGCTACTTTAGGGCAGCCTAGCCTCACTATCACTGTGAGCGCCTTTGTTTTTGGTCTTTTACTACTCAATTATTTTCGAGGAATTATCAATAGGAAAAAAAATAATAGCATTGAGATCTTAACTGAAATTGCAGCATGTATTATTTTTTGCCTAGGTTATATGGTACCTAGCTCGCCATTTCTAGCGATTACTCTTAGCGCCATTATTTTGTTGGTTCTCATTGAACGTAGACGTTTACATTTATTAGCACGAAATAAATTTAAACCCCATGAAATGGAAACAGTGATTATCCTGGCTATCTTTACCTTAGGAATTTTGCCGCTTCTACCTGATAAAACCATTGATCCCTGGCATTTGTTTAATCCCAAAGATTTTGGTTTGCTAATTGCTACTATTGCCGCTATTCAATTAGGAGGTTATATCGCTATTCATTTGTTTGGCGAGCGTTTAGGAATTTCGTTAACAGGATTTTTGGGGGGATTAGTTTCAAGCACTGCTGTTTTTGCTCAATTGCATGATACCTTAAAACGTTATCCTCAATCGGAGCTTGCTATTCTTGCTTCAGGGCTTCTTGCTACCGTTGCCATGTCAGTAGATGTACTTATTATCATTTTTGTCGCATCGCCGACCTTACTTATTTTTATTATTTGGCCAATGATTGCCATGATGCTCAGTGGCATTCTATTGGTTATTGTTTTACTGCACTATCAGAAAAAAACAGAGCAAGCGCTTACTTTATTAGCCACCCCACTTAATTTGTTATCCATATTGCGTACCTCACTTTTTATAGGATTATCGCTATTTGTTATTGCCATGGCAAAACGCATTATATCCATCAATGGAATTTTATTGGTGTCTTTTTTGGGAGGCCTCATTGAGATTCATGGTATTTCCTTAGCAGCCGCCTTGCTTTATTTGGAAAATCAGCTAATTGCATATGATGCTCGTCTGATGTTATACCTTGCCGTTTTTGCCAGTTTTATATCAAAAATAACCTTATTATGGGCCCTCACTCCTTGGCGCTTTGCTTTGAAAGAATCTTTGTTATTGTTTGTGATGTTATCCTGTGGAGCGATAACCTACTGTATGGGTTTTTAGCAGAGTTAAAAGTAACATATCTCGTGAACTCTTAATGGCGTCTCCTTAAGCCTCCGTTCGGGCTGAGGAAGCGCGTAGCGCTGTCTCGAAGGCTCTATGTAAAGGCTTCGAGACAG
>DAIAOV010000087.1 GCA_027437055.1 Legionella sp.
ACGAAATAAAGCAGGTTGGGATAATCGGTATCTCGCTCAGATTCTAATGTCAAGCGATTTTTAGCGCGATTGCCCTATTCCCCACTCTCCATATGGTCGACAACTCCTTGAAAAATAGGCTATATTTAGATTAGTTATCCATTTTAAATAGACCACTAATAGCCAACTTTAGTCGGCTATTCGAAAGCAGCTACAGTCAACTATCAATAAGGATATGATATGGTTAAAACTAAAGACTTGTCCCAGTCTGATGTCAGGGAATTAAAACGCAACTGGGGTTGGATATTAGGATTGGGAATACTATTTCTCATTTTGGGATGCATTGGATTAGGAATGGTAGTCGGACTAACACTGGTCAGTATGATTTTTTTCTCTGCTTTACTAATTATTGCGGGTATTACTCATATTGTTGATGTGTTTAAACATAGAGACTGGAAGGGAATTACTTGGCAGTCATTAATCGCAGCTCTATATATTGTCGCTGGCTGCGTTGTGTTTTACGACCCATTTTTAGCATCCACGCTAATCACTGCAATCTTAGCTAGTTTATTGATCGTTATTGGCTTGACTCGCATCATCATGGCCTTTGCCCTAAAAGATTCAGAAGGTTGGATTTGGTTATTATTAGCAGGAATTACCGCTGTCATCTTGGGTATACTCATTTTAATTCAATGGCCAATTAGCGGATTATGGGTGATCGGATTATTTATTGCTATTGAAATGATAGTTACCGGATGGACTTATATTTTTATTGCCCTCTCATTAAGAGCTTAGTAATACCAGATAAATCATATCCTGTTTCTGATAACGTAGGTCAGCCCTTTGGCCTGGCCTACGTTACAAAAGCTTAAGCTGACACCCTTGCATGAACAGTTACGGCCACAGGATGCAGATTTGTCTAGACTCAGGAAATTGATGTTTTATGAAACAAAATATTCGAACAATCAACAGGAAAACTTAAGGTGAATAACGCATATTTTCCTTCTACAGACTCACAAATAATATTGCCGCCAAAACTATGCATGACTAATTTGCAAAACGATAAACCAATGCCTGTTCCTAAAAAATTGGTTGTATAAAAATGATTGAATAACTGAGATAACTGTTGAGTAGTCATTCCTTTCGCGGTGTCTTTAAAATATAAATAATTAAATTTATCTCCTAAAGCCGTCCAGATATTTATTTTTCCTCGTTGAGTTGTCGCAATAACATATAATGCATTTTTTATTAAATTAAATAAAACGTGCTGCATTAACAGTTTCGACCCTTTAAACTGAAAGTCACCTTCCCAAGTTATTAAGGCTCGTTCTTTAGCCGATTGAAATGGATAGCGTGCTATAGCCTCAGTTAAGCATTCGCCTATAGAGCACACTTCTACAATGCAATTATGAAGCGAGTTTTCTCTATCCGCCTTTACTAACAACATATCAATAATGGTATTGGCATAATTAATTTCGCTGATAATACGACCACTGACACCCCCAAGCTGTTGCAATCTTCGCGCTCTTAAAGGCACAGTGATTAATTCATTTTCTTTAGCTAATTGATATCCTTCCGTTAACACCGGTAAATATCGTACTAGAGCTTGAGCCCCACTTTTAATTCCAGATAATGGGGTACGTAACTCATGAGCAATCATTCCTGCAGCAGCAGCCATTCCAGCCAACTTCTGTTGCTGTAACATGGCTGTTTTATAATTTAATGTAGAACCCACAATAATAGTAAAGAGGATAATCAAAGTCAGCTCTATATGTTCTTCGCCTAAATAGATGTTAGGTGAACATAAATAATAACCAGCTAAAGCGAGACTAAATCCTAAAACTAAAATTATTGATAAGCTTAATAAATCAAGTATTAATACTAAAAAGAATACAGCACATAATAATGACATCGCTGATATTACACTGGCTTGATTCATTAAGAACATAAAAGTAAAAAAGAATGACAAGGAGAACAAAACCGCTAAAAACCAATACCAAGACAAATATTCTTTATATTTGATGGGCCAATAAGGGGTAACCATCAGTCCTAGCCCTAAAAGACTACCCAAAAGACGTAATTGTAAATTCTCATAAGGTTGAGGAAACCAATAAGTCCAAATCAAATAAAATAGAGGAAATCCAATAAATGCAAGGGCACCAACAGCAACCAGCTGATGCGAAGAGTTAGACAAACTTCGTTGCATGGAGTCGTCTAAATGTCCTACAATTTTTCTAATCTGCCACATCCCTGCTCCTATGCATATCAACCTATCAAAACAGAAGAAATAATTATAAAAGAACCTTTTATTGCATGGTATTTATAGAGAAGATATAAATTATCTTCTAATTTACACTCAAATCAATGATATGATGCATCCTACTCAATACTTTGTTTAATGTGCTCATGATGAAGAAAAAAATACGTATTGCAACACGGCAAAGCCCTCTGGCCTTATGGCAAGCCAATCATGTAAAGGAGTTACTTTTATCGCTATGGCCTGATATGACTATTGAGTTATTGCCTATGGTCACTTCCGGCGACAAATTTCTTAAGGATAAATTATTAGCTGCCGGTGGAAAAGGACTTTTTGTTAAAGAGTTGGAAGAAGCGTTATTAACAAATAATGCAGATATTGCGGTTCATTCGACCAAAGATATGCCTGCAGACCTTCCTGAAGGTTTATGTTTAGCAGCCATTTGCGAGCGCCATAATCCATTCGACGCCTTAATTAGCAAACGTTTTTCAAGTCTTGATGCTTTACCATTTCAAGCAATAATTGGAACCTCAAGTCTTAGACGGCAATCACAACTATTAGCCTATAGACCCGATCTTCAAATTAAAACCTTACGTGGCAACATCAACACACGTCTCGCAAAACTAGAAGCAGGAGAATATGATGCAATTATACTTGCTGCAGCAGGACTTGAGCGTATGGGGTTAGAGCACCTTATCACTGAATTTTTATCAGCTGAAATTATGTTGCCTACTTGTGGTCAAGGTGCTCTTTGCATTGAATGCAGAACGGATGACCAAGAAATACAGCAGCTTATCACAAAATTAAATGATCCTACATCGGCATTGTGTGTGCAAACAGAGCGTAGCATTAATGCTCAATTAGGTGGTAATTGCCATGTGCCCCTAGCTGTTTTTTGTACACTAACCTCATCCAATCAACTTTTTTTACGTGCGAAGATATTAAGTCTTGATGGAGCTCAATGTATCGAAGACAGTCAAAAGGGAAGCATAGAAGAAGCCGATACGCTAGCAAAATTATGTACTCATGCTTTATTAGCCAAAGGGGCAGCAAATTTACTAGATTCAATTCCTTTATGAATAGAACACTGAAAGGGGTTCGAGTTTTAAATACTCGCCCCACCAATCAAGCCCAAGAGCTCAGCAATAGCATCATAGCGGCAGGTGGAATAGCCATTGAATGCCCCACCCTAGAAATCAAGGCAACACCCAACGATTGGATACATTCCTTACCCGATCTAAATAGGGTAAATCAAGCCATTTTCGTTAGTTCCAATGCAGTCTATCACTGTTTCACTCAGCTCAAGTTACATCATATTCATTGGCCAGAATCAATTAAAGTAATTGCTATTGGCCAGGGCAGTGCTAAAACGCTTAAAGAATTTCAAATCACTGTCCATCATATTCCGGAGCTCCCCGACAGCGAGCACTTACTCGATATTACTGCTTTACAACAAATTAAAAACCAAACCGTGCTACTATTTAAAGGGGAAGGAGGCAGAACACTTATTGAAGAAGGGTTATTACAAAAAGGGGCGCACGTCATTTCTTTGAATGTCTACAAAAGAGTCATTCCTAACATTCGCCTGGAATTTATCAATTCTTTATGGCGAGAAGACTTAGTGGATATTATACTGTTAACGAGCGAGCAATCGATACACAATCTTTTTAAGATATTTAGTGAAGAAACACACGGATGGTTACACGAAAAACCGTGCCTAGTTATTAGTGAACGTCTTGCCAAATCAGCCTCATTATTTGGCATGAAAAAAATTATACTAAGTCATCCCAACGGGATAATGAACACGTTATTAGACTATTATCAAGGATTAATCCATGGCCAATAGCAGCGAAGAACAAAAAAAAGAAACAAAACCTATAAAACAAAATCAACCTATAGCGCCAGAAAAACAAGCAGCACGAAAGAAGAATACAACCCAATCAAGAAGTAATGCTGTTCTTAGTGGATTATCTGTTTTTATTGCCATTGCGGCTGTTATCATTGCCGTATGGTCCATACAAAATAATTATACTTTACAAAAGAAGCTGTCAGAAAAGCAAACTAATTTAATCACTGAAATAGAACAAATAAAGCAAAAACAAGCAGATAATGAAAAGCAAATTGATACAGAAATAGATACTAAGACGAATAACTTTAAACAGTCACAAAGTGAATTACAAAGCAAACTAGAGGATCTCACCAAACAATTACAAATAGCAATGAACCAAAAACTCTATCAGAATCAAGATTGGTTATTACTTAAAGCACGATATTACCTAGAATTAGCTCAAATAAATGCTCATTGGAGCGACAATTATAGCGCTGCCATTTCCTTACTCCAACAAGCCGATAAATTATTAGGACAATTGTCCTCACCTAAAGTCTTCACCGTCAGACAGGCCATAGCAAAAGAAATAGCGCAATTAAAAGCCATACCGAATATAGACATTGCTGGCTTATTAAGTCAATTGGATGCAGCACAAGCCAGCGTCAGTAATCTAACGCTTCAAACGGTTGTAGATCAAAAAAAATCAGACGAAGATTCTGCCGTAAAAAATGAGTCAACTAAAAATGCTAATCGCTCCGCATGGCAAATTCGTTTGCAAGACAGCGTCAATTTATTGGAAAAAATGGTCGTAGTGCGTCGAGATAATGAGCATATTACACCTCTCATGTCTCCTTTATATGAGTCCGTGTTAAAAGAAAGCATTCGGCTTAATTTGCAAGAGGCACAGTGGGCAATCCTCAATAATAATCCAGAGGTCTATCAACTAGCTCTCAAACAAGCTATTTTAAATCTTACGCGAACATTCAATAAGGCATCACCCAATACAGCGGCCTTACTCAAACAATTAAATGATCTACAGCAAGTAAAGATTGCCCAGGAAAAACCGGTCACTGAACAAGCCCTCCCACTCCTTAATCAAATCATTGATAATCAAGAATTGCTTATTAAACCAACAAATAATGGCGACAAAGGAGAAAACTAATAATGATACGTATTCTAATCGCTTTTATTGTTTTATTGGGCTCTGTATTGCTGGGTATTCAACTAAATAAAGATCCAGGATACGTATTAATTACTATTAATCATTGGGTTATTGAATCTACTGTGTGGTTTACTGTTTTAACCCTACTGCTATTATTTTTGATTATCTATATATTATTACAACTAGGCAATAAAATAGCGAGGACTCCCAGTCTAATCCATCAGTGGAACAGCAAGCGCCTTGCTCAGAAAGCACAGGCAACCACTAGAAAAGGGCTAATAGAGTATAGCGAAGGCTATTGGCAGAAAGCCAAAAATCACTTAATCCAAGCATTACCTAATACAGATACTCCTTTGCTTAATTATTTAACAGCAGCTCGCGCAGCGCAAAAAATGGGGGATAGTAAGCTTAGAGATCACTATTTACGAGAGGCACAACAATCGATGCCTGAAGCCAAAATTGCCGTTGAATTAACTCAAGCTCAATTACAATTAGCAAACAATCAATGGGAACAGGCTTTAGCAACATTAAAACATTTACATGACATGGCTCCACGCCATCCTTATGTTTTGAAGTTGTTAATGAATCTCTATAAAGAAATCAGGGATTGGCCTCAACTCATTGCTATCCTACCTGATTTAAGAAAAAATCATGTTATTTCCGAGCAAGCATTTGAACAACTACAACAAAATTCCTACCTACAAGCGATTAGCGATCTGACTAAGCAAAACCAACCTGATGCAGTAACTGCTTTATTTAACTCCTTACCAAAACAACTGGCTAATAATCCAGAAATCGTCGCTGAATATATTCGTTTCTTACTAAAACATAACGAACAAACTAAAGCTGAAGCATTACTTCGACGTTGTTTACGTAAAGAGTGCTGTTCTCAATTGATTGAACTTTATGGGCTCCTACCAGGAGATATGAGTCAATTAGAGTTTGCGGAGTCTCTACTTAAAAAAAATCCTCATTCCGCGGCACTATTTTTATGCTTAGGACGATTATGCCTAGCTCAACAGTTATGGGGTAAAGCGAAACATTATCTAGAACAGTCAAATGAACTTCACCCGACTCCAATGGCCTATGCTCAATTGGGGCGACTACATGAAAAACTAAATGACTCCTTCCTTGCCTGTGAAAATTACAAACAGGGCCTTGAACTAGCTACAAAGCAACACGAATAAATTAATAAGTGGGTTGGGGGAGCATAAAAAACACGTCATCTCGAGGAGTTTACGAAGAGAGAGAGCGGAATCTAATGTCCCGTTGCAGCTGAGCCATATATGACGCTATTGACCATTCAGGTAATGGCATCATATATAGAATTATAAAAACGCTCTTCCTGAATGAGGCTCATGGCATGCATCATTACAGTCCGTCTCTGTTTTTTCAATCTGTATCGTAGAGTGTTGAATACTAAATTGTTCCTTCAGTTGCTTAACTAACTCCACTCGAGCTTCATCAGTTAGCTCATCATGAGGCATATATAAATGAACTGACATAGCATTTTCTTGAGTACTCATTGCCCAAATATGTAAATCGTGTACTCCGTGCACTCCTGGCCTAGTCAAAAGGAACTCACTGACCGCGCTCCAAGAAATATTATTAGGAACACCATCAATTATTAGCCTGAAACTATCTGCAAATAAAGCCCAAGTTCCCTTAAGAATAACTATCGCAATTAATAAACCAACTACGGGATCTATCCATAACCAACCAGTCCAATATAATAAACCAGCAGATAACACCACACCTACAGATATCAATGCATCATAAAATAAATGCAAATAAGCACCACGAATATTAAGATCATCTGAACCGCGTAAAAAGAGTAAAGCAGTCGCGCTATTAATAATAATGCCAATACCAGCAACTATCATCACAGACCCGGCGTGGATTTCCGTAGGAGAAAATAATTTATATACGGCTTCGGTAGCAATGATTCCACAGGTAAATACCAATAAAATGCCATTTGTTAACGCAGCAAGTATCGATGCTTTCTTTAAACCATAGGTTGTTTTCTCTGTTGGCTTTCGTTTCATTAAATTAGTAGCAATCCATGCAAGCACTAATCCTAATACGTCACCTAAATTATGAAAAGCATCCGCTAACAAACTAGTTGAATGAGCCATATAAGCAAAAATAATTTGCAAAATAACAAAGCCTCCATTAGCCACTATAGCAATTAAAAAAGCTTTATCATAGGTGACAACACCATGATTATGATTATGATTATGACCACTACTATGCCCATGTGCGTCATTGTGTGAATGCTGACTCATAACACTCCTGTTACTCTTCTTCTGAATAATAATTAATACCTATTTTAATTCTGTCACGAGTTTTTTGTTTACGCCATGCATTAGTATCTCGTAAAGAATAAACGCAGCCACAATGTTCCTGCTTATAAAAGTTATCTCGTTTGGCAATTTGGTACATACGTTCAGAACCACCATTTTTCCGCCAGTTATAAGTCCAGTAGACCAGATCAGGATAATAACTTGCTGCACGGACGCCCGAATCATTAATTTGATTCATATCCTTCCAACGGGAAATACCTAAAGAACTAGAGATAACCGGAAATCCATGTTCATGAGCATACAATGCCGTTCTTTCAAATCGCATATCAAAACACATGCTACAACGTTTACCTCGCTCAGGCTCCCATTCCATCCCTTTGGCACGAGCAAACCAGTTATCTTTATCATAGTCTGCATCTATAAAAGGAATATTGTGTTTCTCAGCAAAGGCGATATTTTCCTGTTTTCTAATTTCATATTCTTGAACAGGGTGAATATTAGGATTATAAAAGAAAATAGAGAAATTAATTTCTGAATGAATTAAAGCCTCCATGACTTCCCCCGAACAGGGAGCACAGCATGAGTGCAATAATAGCTTGTCCGCATTATTAGGTAATTCTAAACGCTCACGTTCTATCATTTCTTTACTTCCGACAAATTAATAAAATGTTGGCGATAATAAATTAATTCATTGATAGAGTCTTTAATATCGTCCAAAGCAAGGTGCTTGGATTCTTTAACAACTCCACTTAGTAACTCTGGGCGCCAACGTATTGCTAACTCCTTTAAAGTACTTACATCCAAGTTACGATAATGAAAAAATGCAGCCAACTCAGGCATATATTTATATAGGAAGCGTCGATCCTGGCATATAGTATTACCACACATAGGAGATTTACCTTTATCCAAATACTGACTCAAAAAAGTTAGCGTTAATTGCTCCGCTTGAGACTCTTTTAGCTCACTTTCCAACACTCTTTTTACCAATCCTGATTGATTATGCTGTCTGGTATTCCAAGAATCCATAGCATCAAGTGCTGCTTTAGGCTGAGATACAGCGATAACAGGGCCTTCAGCCAAAATATTCAAATGCGCATCCGTTACAATTGTTGCAATTTCTATAATTCTATCTTGTTCAGGATCAAGACCTGTCATTTCCAGATCTATCCAAATTAAATTGTGATTATTTTTCATTTAGTTTCCAAGAATTTAATATTAAATTAACACAGGCCACGCGACGTTGATGCAAGGCTTCCTTAATTTCTTTACCTTTATAACCTTCTGCAACTATGTCTTGAGGGTTTATTTTAGCACATTCTGACAATATATAAGACCAAAGGTTAGCCTGAGGATATTCGATTTTTTTACCTCGTCCCTCCATATCAGCCTGACAAGCAACTAGTAAATTATAAAATAGTTGCGGACGACGGAAAGCGTCACTTTGTTCTAAAAGCGTTACTATAGTTGAAGCACGCAATTCAAATAAACGATGGATTTTTATGTGAGCTCTGGATACCAGAGTAGCCAAAATACGATACTCATTAGGGATCCTTAAACGAGAACATAAAGACTCTATCACAGCAACCCCATGTTCTTCATGACCATGGTGTTTCGGCCATGAGCTCATCGAGGAAAGCGCCTTACCTAAATCATGAACCAATGCTGCAAAACGGATCACTGGATCTTGGCTAAGTGCTGCAGCTGCATTCAATACCATTAATGTATGGATACCACTATCTATCTCCTGATGGTATTCATATGGACTAGGAATACCAAATAAAGCATTTAACTCAGGTAATATAATTCTTAGGGCATCACAGGAACGTAAAGTTAAAATGAACTGATCGGGATTTTTTTCGCCTAAACTACGCACTAACTCCTGCCATACACGCTCAGGAACTAAATGCATTAACTCGCCTCGTTTTACCATTGAATACATTAGGGAGCGCGTTTCATTTGCAAGTTTAAATCCATAAGAATGAAAACGAGCGGCAAATCGAGCCACGCGTAATACACGCACTGGATCTTCAATAAAAGCAGAGGAAACGTGGCGTAGAATTTTCTTATTTAAATCGCTCTGCCCAGAATAAGGATCAATAATGTTCCCATGCTCATCCATAGCCATAGCATTAATAGTTAAATCCCTACGCCCTAAATCCTCTTCTAAGGTAACTGTTGAACTATAATCGCAATCAAAACCATAATATCCAGGAGCAGATTTTCTTTCTGTTCTTGCTAAAGCATATTCTTCATTGGTTTCAGGATGTAAAAACACAGGAAAATCACGCCCTACCTGTCTAAAATTTTTCATTAGTAGTTGTTTCGGCGTAGCGCCCACAACAACCCAATCACGCTCCTGAACGGGAATGCCCAATAATTGATCTCGAACGGCTCCACCCACCAAGTAGACTTTCATTAAATATGATTTACCTTCATACTGTAGCATTAATAAAGTAAATCATTATAGTATAGATCCTAATCATGAGTAAAAGACGGATTAATAAACAACAGCAGGCGCGAATTGAAAAAAACCAACAGAACTACCAAGAAACTAAAGAAAGTAGTATTGATACTTTAGCAGATGGTTTAGTTATCTCTCGATTTGGTAAACATGTCGAAATTGAAGATAATGACGGTAAGCGAATTTTATGTTCCATTAGGCCTAATCTTGACACCATTGTTGCTGGAGATAGAATTATTTGGCAACCAGAAGGCAATAACCAAGGGGTGGTAATCAGTTTATATCCAAGGGGGTCTGTTCTGGCGAGGCCTACAAGTAGAGGATTGAAGAAACCTGTCGCCGCCAATATTACCCAAATGATCATTGTTGTTGCCCCTAAACCTGATATTAGTTGGCCATTGCTTGATAGCTATTTGATTATGGCAGAGTCGTTGCACTTGCATGCAGTTATTTTGCTCAATAAGACAGACTTACCTTGTGAGGAGCTTAAAGCACAGTTATTAACAGACTATCTGTCTTTAAATTATCCCATTATCATGACGAGTCAAAATGAACCTGAAAGTTTTAAACCATTAAAGTCAGTCCTTAATCATCAAGTTAGTGTTTTCACTGGTCAATCTGGTGTAGGAAAATCCTCCGTAATTGCTGAAATTTTACCTCATGAACAAGATATTGCTATTAATGCAATTTCAACTGGAGCGGAATTAGGAAAACATACGACAAGTAATTCCCGTTACTACCATTTACCTAGTGGGGGAGCATTAATTGACTCTCCAGGTGTACGGGAATTTAGTCTATGGGATGTCGATACAGCAGCTATTGCTCAAGGTTATGTTGAATTCAGACCTTATTTATCATTATGTAAATTTCGTAACTGCACCCATATAGACACTCCATCGTGCGCTATTATCGATGCGCTAGACAAAAAACTTATTTCGCCAAGAAGATATGAAAGTTTTATAAAATTATGTTCTCAATTTTGTAAATCAAAATATTAGAACCAATCAACAATAACCGCTCATGGTAATCGTTCAGGATGCGATCTTGAGTCTTGGAGGAGTGCCAGATTTGATTTCTTACGTCGGGGCACCTAAATAATCCAGGGTATTCGCATTACTCTTTGCTTCTTCGTGTTCTTTAATAGTCAAAATAGGACGATTTATGGAACGTAAATAAGTCATCATTTTATCTAATAATTCGGGCGCCACAACAAAATCTGGTGAGTACAGCTTTGTCTTAAAAGCATCGATGATAGTATTTAAATGATCAACACCAGTAGCTGAAATATCAAACTTTGTTACGTCTACTCGACGAATACCAGAAAAGAACTGAATTGCGCCGCCTTCTTTAGTGGTTCCCATTTGAGAAAGACGATGAGCAATATGATAAACACAATTATTTAAAAAATTATTCTTTACATCATACTTTTGATAGAGTTGAAGCAATAAATGTAAATATCTTTGTTCTTCAACAGATAATTTTTTAATAAAATTTGAGAATAAAATATTAACTCTTAGCCGTTTATGTAGTTCATTATTATCTTGAGCATAAGTGCGCATTAACTCATCTAAGAACCTATTAATTTGTGGCATTAGCTCAGGATAATTAGACTTATGCCTTGATAAAGTATGCATAATTAATTCTGGTTCATACCAGTTAACATCCATCTTTGTTAATGTATTATTCGCAGCACAATCGTACCAATCATATACATTTTGAGATCGAGTAATCCATGTATAGAGACTTGAATCAGCCCCTCCTGGGAGTATGTATTGTTCCATCACTTTCTGATACCCAGCCATTAACTCAGTTGTTTGGTTCTTAGCTAGTGGTAGTGCTAATAAAGAGAACATTGCTCCTACTTCAGAAAATACTGCTTTAGACATATCCCAAAAACTTATAGTTCTTCCAGTAAAAGAAATAAAATCAAAACTGACGGTGAATAAAGACAGTAGAAAATTAAGGCAGCGAATTAATATACTCTCGCTTGGCTCTTGAGGCTTTTGAGAATACCTGCATCCTTGCTCTAGTTTTTTATAAAAAGGTTCTAACTTTGTATTTATTGCTCTTAAAGCAGGATTATATGCGTATAACCACTCCATCAGCGCATTGAAATGCTCATCAAGAACATAACAATCTGCTTTTTGCATAACGATTAAAAAATCCAATAGATAAAATGTTTTTCCTTTATAGGGAATCTCAATTCCATAAAAATAATTGATATCATCTAATTTATGCTTCGCAATACCTTTTAAAAAATCATGCACAGATTGTTTAAATAAGCTATAACCCTCATTATTGTCTTTTAAAGTATGATAACGTTCTATTAATATCAATAAATGAGGCAATAAATCCAAAGGCATTTTTCCTTGGGCCTGTAAATGAGCAAACACTTTTCGTCTTAAAAAATCCCAAAAATCAGTAAAAAACTCCCCATGAACAAAGAATTGCCCATCCACTTGCTTGCAAGACTGTAGTCGACTAAGCTCCTCTACACTCACAGCACTTAATTTGCTAGTTCTTAATTCTCTGCAGGTGGATAATGAGTAATTTTTATCAATTAGATGCTCACATAGACCACGTTTCCTATAAAGAACTTTATTTCCATGACCAAGATAAAAGTTTTGTAGTCGTTCAGTTTCAGTTAATGCCGTTAAATTATTAAAATCAATAGTATTAATTATGGTTGGTAGTAATATTTGTAAGTAGTTTTTATTGGTAAAAGGAGCTAACTCTTTTGCAAATGCAATCCATCGTTGATTAACGGGGCATGGATTAAGCATGTAATCAAGTTCTTTATCTACAATTTCTTCCCAGCGGACCTTAAAGCAATCAAGTAAAAACTGAAAATCCGCCTCTTCAAGTTGCTTCTCTGTAGGATGAGATTCTATACGACGTCTTAAGTTATTTAATAAAAGGACATCGATTGATGTTAAATTTTTAAATTTATTAAGATCTTCAATGAATTTTAAAATGGACTGAACTAACATGAATTGAATACACCTGCCTTGGTAAAATCCTCATTCCTTAAACAAAAAAAGCGGCACGCGGCCGCTTTAAGAATAAAACCCTGGCGATGTCCTACTTTCGCATGAGGAGACCTCACACTATCATCGGCGCTGAATCGTTTCACTACTGAGTTCGAGATGGGATCAGGTGGTTCCAAAACGCTATAGTCGCCAGGAAAACTGTTTAACCCCCAATGAATGATGCTAATCACTGATTAGTCACCGCCCCAAAGGGTCTGGTAAATCTTGAGGTAACACATCATTTGTCTTTCTATCCTGTAATCACTATTCTAAAGTGACTCAGATTATATGGTCAAGACAATCAGCCAATTAGTACAAGTTAGCTTCACACATTACTGCGCTTCCACACCTTGCCTATCAACGT
>DAIAOV010000088.1 GCA_027437055.1 Legionella sp.
AATACCTTTGCGGTATTTGCTTTGGGGTATTTAGCGCGTCCTGTGGGAGGGCTTTTTTTTGGTCATTTAGGAGATAAATTAGGTCGTAAGTCAGCATTTTCTTTAGCTGTATTTATAATGGCTACAGCAACTTTATTTATGGGATGTCTTCCTGATTATCAATCTATGGGAATAATGGCACCTATCCTTTTGATTGGCTTACGATTGATACAAGGATTTTCTGTAGGTGGAGAAATCCCTGGCGCTGCTGTATTTATAATGGAGCACATCCCTCAGAAAAAGAGAGGGGCTTCAATAGGGGTAGTATTTATGTCTATTACTCTGGGAAACACACTAGGTGCAGGGGTTGGATTAGTTTTAACTCGCTTATTAAGCGAAGAACAAATGATGCTTTGGGGGTGGCGTGTTCCTTTTGTTGTTGGCTTCTTTTTAGGTATTATTAGTTACGTAATTAGAAAAAAAACAATTGAAACACCCATATTTATTGCCATGAAGAGGGAACAACAAATACAACGTATACCTCTTTTAACTTTATTGAAATCATCTAAGAATCAATTAATTAGTGCATTTTTTCTAACTGCGGTGACATCAAGTATTATTTCACTTTTTCTTTATTTACCCACTTATTTGGCCAATATTTTAAAAGTTAACTTATCTTATGCTTATCTTATTAATTTAATCGCCTTTTTTAGCTTTGCTCTAATAACTGCATTTTTTGGATGGCTTTCTGATCAAGTACAGCGAAAAAAATTGTTACTGATGGGAGCCTCATTATTAATTCTATCAGCCTATCCTTTATTTTGTGGATTAACATCTTTTGGAGAGCAGTTTATATGGGTATTTATTTTAGCTATTTCTCTGTTTGGTGGCATGATCAATGGGAGTTATGTGATTCTAATTACTGAATCGTTTCCTGCAAATTTGCGATACTCAGGGGTTGGTTTGAGTTATAGTTTAGGAGTTGCAGTATTTGGTGGGATTGCTCCTTTAGTATTTACTTGGTTAATTCATATTATGGCTGTTGCAGAAGCACCCGCTTTATACTTGTTCTTTTGCGCTCTAATGACATTAATTGCTATTCTGTCTTATAACGAAAGAGAAAAAATAAAAAATAGCAAGGACTTATCTTTAACCCCATATGCATCACAGGCGCAACCCCAAAAGACAGGCAGTACAGTTGGAAACTCTGGATACTAATGTCACTTATATATTCCTTAGTAGCCTGTATTAGTGAGCCCTTTCTCCCCATTATAACTTGTTGATTTTATCTTAATTTTTTCTTGTGAAAAATGCCGCATATGGCGTACGATGTATAACAGTGTTGTACCCAAATACGCAAAATCCCCACAATAAATTTAGGGGCGTTGAAATAATTGGCATTGTCTTTTGGAAGTGATAGTGTCTATCACTTAATAGTGAGTCTGAAAATATCAAGTAGTTATTTACTAATAATGAATAATCATTACTGCTTAAGCGACCTGAAATTCTTTCTTGAAAAAGAGATTATTACATGAGAAAAAACCGTTACCTTTTATTGACGAATGTTATGCGAATATCGAATGCAAAGTTATTAACATGGAGATGGTGCTTCAATATGGTTTTTTTATTCTTGAAGCCTTAAAGGCATGGATTACTTCATCTAGGAAGAACCCACGTACAATTCATCACCTTGGGAAAGGTAGTTTTATGGTGGTCGGTAAAAGAATCAAGCTACGATCTAATATGAAGTAGGTCATTTCTTCAGGAAGCAGTTATTCCTGTCTTTTAGCTGCTTAATAATGGAGATACTCAAAGATGATTAGGAAAAAAAATAAATCAAAAGAGAGCGTTAGTTCAGTTTCAATCTATGCAAGCCGTTATGATCTCCAAGATTTCATATTGACCAAATTTAATGAATACGGAATGCCTTCATATGTGGCTAAGCAGTTAATTCAAGATGAATTAAAGACAGATGGCATACCTATTCTAAATTTGGCTAGTTTTGTTACAACATGGATGGAGCCGGAAGTAGATGAACTTATTATGCAGTGTATCAACAAGAATTTTATAGATCATGATGAATACCCGCTGATTGAAAAAATTCATGGGCGTTGTGTGCATATCCTGGCCGATTTACTCAATGTAAAAAAATCAGACAATTATGCCGGAACTGCAACTGTTGGTTCTTCTGAAGCAATCATGCTTGCTGGACTTGCCCATAAATTTAGCTGGCGTAATAAGCAAAAAGCTGCCGGTATGGTTAGCTTACAACCTAACATCATAATGGGCGCTGATGTGCAAATATGTTGGGATAAGTTTGCACGTTATTTTGACGTAGAACCAAGGATTATTCCTCTGCAAGAAGGGAAATATGTGATTACAGCAAAAGATGTCGAGCCTCTTATTGATGAGAATACGATCTGTGTTGCCGCTGTTCTTGGTACTACATTTACAGGAGAATATGACGAAATTGAAGAGATAAACGCTTTACTTGTTCGTATAAAAAAGGAAAAAGGTTTGGATATTCCCTTGCATGTGGATGCTGCAAGTGGTGGTTTTATATCGATGTTTATTGATGATGGCATCAATTGGGATTTTCGCCTTGAGCAAGTGAAATCAATTAACCTTTCTGGCCATAAATATGGTTTGGTATATCCAGGTTTAGGCTGGCTTATTTTCAGGGATGAGTCTGTAGTACCTCAAGATTTGATTTTTGATGTTAACTACCTGGGTGGTCATATACCTACCTATACGCTTAATTTCTCTACTGGTTGTTCCATGATTGTTGCTCAGTATTATAATTTTCTTCGTTTGGGGAAAGTCGGCTATCAAAAAATTATTAATAACATGATGGCGGTAAGCGATTTTGTGCTAGAGGGTTTGCTTCGTACGGGCAAGTTTGTCCTGCTTGGTACTCGCCGCATGGAGCCCGTTGTGAGCGTTTCCCTCAAAGATAATAGCCATTACTCAGTTTTTGATATTTCAAAAGAATTGCGTACCCGGGGATGGATCGTCCCTGCCTATACCTTACCTGAGAGTGCGCAAAATATCGAGGCGTTGCGCATTGTGATTAAGGAAAATATAAGTTTAACTTTGGCACATGATTTTTTGAATGAGGTTAAAGCGGTATTGGCAGAACTTGAAGGCAAAGAGAGTAACTTAAGCCAGCCTCGACGAGGAAAAAACATAACCCATTAAATGGTGGATGCTAATGTAGTCCTCCGAGAGCTGATTAAAGTACCCTCGTAATTGGAAAATATTCTCCTTTTGGGCCTAAAGTATTACCTAGGTTTATAGAATACTTTGTCTTAATTTATTCTACTAAGCTTACGGTTTGAGTCGTGTTATTTTGAAGCGTATGGGAGTCCCATTTCCAGTGTCTAATTTCGGGTAAATCTTGCCCATATTGCCTAATGTAACGTTGATGCTCTAACAACTTTATTTTGATGTTCTCAATAAGTCTTTGTTCTTTAATACCTGAATGCGGCAAATGATTAAGAACATCAAGAACTAAATGAAAGCGATCCAATTCATTTAATACCGTCATATCAAAAGGAGTGGTGATCGTCCCTTCCTCTCTGTATCCTCTAACATGTATGTTTTTATGACTGGCTCGGTTGCTTGTTAAACGATGAATAAGCCATGGATATCCATGATATGCAAAAATGATTGGTTTATCCTGAGGAAACAACAGAGCAAAATCGTTGTCATTTAATCCATGTGGATGTTCATAGTCGGGTTGCAATTTCATTAGATCAACAACGTTAATAACGCGAATTTTTATGTGCGGTAATTCAGTTCGTAAAATAGAAACGGCAGCCAACGTTTCAAGAGTAGGAACATCCCCTGCACATGCCATGATTACATCCGGCGATTTTCCTTTATTATGACTTGCCCATTCCCAAATACCTATCCCATTGGCACAGTGCTGTTTTGCTTCTTCGATTGAAAGCCACTGCGGGGCTGGATGTTTTCCGGCAATAACCACATTGACATAATGTTTACTCTGTAAACAGTGATGCATGATGGATAATAAACAATTGGCATCGGGAGGAAGGTAAACACGTATTATTTCCGCTTTCTTATTAATCACATGATCAATAAATCCAGGATCCTGATGCGAAAAACCATTATGGTCTTGTCGCCAGACATGAGATGTAAGCAAGTAATTTAATGAAGCAATTTTTTCGCGCCAAGGTATCGTTGATGTTACTTTTAGCCATTTTGCGTGTTGGTTAAACATGGAGCTAATGATATGAATGAATGCTTCATAACAATTAAAAAGACCATGACGCCCTGTCAATAAGTATCCCTCTAACCAACCTTCACATTGATGCTCACTCAATACTTCAAGCACTCTGCCTTGCGAGGACAAAAAGCTGTCGCTAGCAAGGATTTGAGTATCCCATTGGCGATTCGTTGCTTCAAATACAGCCTCTAATCCATTAGATATAGTTTCGTCTGGTCCAAATACACGAAAGTTGTTTGAGTTTAACTGGATTACATCTCTTATATAGGGGCCCAAGACATGAGTATCTCCTATCCCTTGCATGCCACGCGTCGATAGCGTAACAGAATAATCATCAGGCTTGGGTAATTTAAGTGTCCGTAATAATAATCCGCCGTTTGTATGGGGATTGGCACTCATACGTTTTTCATTCTCAGGTGCTATGGCTCTTAAGTCATTGAGTAACCTGCCTTGTTCATCAAACAGGGTTTCGGGTTGATAGCTTCTAAGCCAATGATCCAAAATTTTTAGATGATCCATATCGCTGGAACAGCCGGAAACAGGCACTTGATGAGAACGAAATGTCCCCTCAATTTGCATTCCATCAACCACTTTCGGGGCAGTCCATCCCTTAGGCGTTTTTAAAATAATCATGGGCCAGCGTGGGCGTTGGATATTCTTCCCAGAGCGTGCATCCTGCTGAATGAGTTTAATCTGTTCTATAACTCGTTCAAGCACAGCAACCATCTTCTCATGCATCAGCTGGGGTTCATCTCCTTCTACCCAATAAGGTGTCCAGCCATAGCCGTAAAATAAGTGTTCCAGTTCTTCTTTTGTAATGCGCGCTAAAATCGTTGGATTTGCTATTTTGTACCCATTTAAATGAAGAATGGGCAGTACGGCTCCATCACTTATTGGACATAAAAATTTATTTGAATGCCAGGCAGTTGAAAGTGGTCCTGTTTCTGCTTCCCCATCACCAACAACACAGGCAGCAATTAAATCGGGATTATCAAATACCGCTCCAAAAGCATGACTTAATGAGTATCCTAATTCACCGCCCTCATGAATAGAGCCCGGACACTCAGGTGACGCATGGCTTGGAATTCCTCCAGGAAAAGAAAACTGGGCAAATAATTTACGTAATCCATCTTCATCTTGGGTAATTTCAGGATATATTTCGCTATAAGTTCCCTCTAGATAAGCATTTGCAACAACTGCTGGCCCCCCATGCCCAGGCCCTGAAATATAGATCATGTTCAAATCATATTTATTAATAACCTGATTCAGGTGAGCATAAATAAAATTTTGACCAGGAGTGGTCCCCCAATGCCCTAATAGTCGAGGCTTGATGTCTGAAAAAACTAACTCCCTTTTAAGCAGCGGATTGTCGCGCAAATAAATTTGGCCTACCGATAAATAATTAGCTGCGCGCCAATACCGGTCTATTTTATTAAGCATTGCTTGAGTAGTCATTTTCTTTTTCATTTCAAAAACAAACACATTTAATTGTGTCAGCATTATATAGAGCTAATGATCCGCTTAAAACACTCCAGTAAACAAATAAAAAAGAGAACCATGATATCTAACAAGTAATGGCGTCAATTTGGAGGAATCAATTCGCGGTAGGGCGTGCCTGTCGTCATTCAGAGGGGGATCCGTGTACTTGAATGCCTTTTGGATGGCAAGATTTGTTATAAGTTGAAGGCACACATCTATCATAGCAGATATTGAATTAATATTTCTTTAAGGTGATTGGTATAAAATATGTACAAATATTCCAATATTAAAACTGGATGAAATGATAGAGAAAAGAGAATATTCACCTTGCTGTTCCGATAACGAACAAGAAGAAAATCAAAATGTCTCACAACCATTTGATCCTATGAATTTTGGCCTATTTGTATTTCAACCTCTAAAACCGCGATTTAAGAAATCATTTTTTACAATGACCTTCCAAAAACGTCTGGATATATTAGAAGCAAATATTATCGACGCTAATCTATATCTTACAAAAAGCTTGAATAAAGATTCCCAATTTAAATCTATGTTTGTTGGCCCTGAATATTTATTCAAAAAACACCATCAGAAAGGAAGTAAACAGTATTATTCTGAAAAAAAGAAAGAAAGATATGTCAACACACTTAAGGAATTATCAAACCAAACCGATATGATTATTGCTCCGGGGACAATTTGCTGGAACAAAATTAATGCGAATGGTGAGGCTTATTTTCGCAATGAGATCTATTTTTTTTATAAGGGTGATATCAAGAAATACAAAAAAACTTATCCTCATCCCCTAGATTTTAGTTACGTAGAAAATAAAGCCAATTTTGAAAGGGATAAAAAATATTTTAAAACTGGATCTAATAACTCTCCCGTTGTAACCTTAAATGGGATTTCTATTGGTATAGAAATTTGCCTTGATAATGCTTATAAGCATTTAGATTCAAAGACATGCCACAAACCATATCAAGTTAAATCAAAGAAAAAAGAACAACCCAGGATTGACGTTCATTTGCTTGTTGCTGATGGTATTAAACGCCCGAATCTTATTGGCAGATCAAATCTTCTTTTTTTCAAAGTGGAACGAACCTCAAAATATAAAACTCAAATCGGGACCGTTTGTCCAACCCGGAAAGCCAAAAATCAAGAGAGGATAGCTGTAGATGAATGGTCATCTGTCTCTCTGAGCAAAACATTGACCTATTACAAGAAATAACCTTTTTTAACCAACAGGATCAAAATTAACGGGACAAGTAAAAAATATAGCTGTGAGGAATTGTTAAGACTTAATGCTGCCGCACGCCCAAATAAGTCTGCCCCCTATAAAAACGGAACTACTCCTGTTCTGTGATTTTCTAATTAAGATTTGTGTTTTATTTCATTGAAATAATTAATAAGCTTTGTAAGTACCTCATTGTGAAGCCTGCCTCCAGTTTGCTTTAATTGCCAAGAGCTACGTCAGGAAACTTAAAGAAAATCTCTATCCTTTTTATAGTGTTAGTGTCATGGCTAGTACCTGTTTCTATCCGCGCCTGTACCGAACGATCGCTACACTGAGCAAATGCATATTTATTGTGGCTTTCTATGAAGGAATTCATGCTTGTTTTTAATATTGATTCATCCTGCTCACCCATATTAATAACAGGTAATCTATACAGCTATGCCCAACAGTGAACCAATACCTGCACTTACCATCATAGCTAGTGTTCCCCAAACCACAACACGCACTGCTCCTAATATGATGCGAGCTCCGCCAATCTTTGCAGCCACACCTCCAAGTAATGCCAAAAATAGAACCGCCATCACTGATATTGCTTGAATAAGATAGGTTCTTGGAGCAATAAAAATGATTAACAAAGGTAATAATGAACCCAGCGTAAAACTACAAGCGGAAAACATTGCTGCCTGAAGAGGGCGTGCACTCGATATTTCTGTAATACCAAGCTCGTCGCGAGCATGTGTGCCTAATGCATCCTTAGCCATCAATTGTTTCACAACTTCTTTTGCAATAGTGGGCTCTAATCCTCGATTAATGTATATAGTAGTAAGCTCTTCTATTTCATTTGATAAACTCGACTCAAGTTCATTTTTTTCACATTGTAGAGCAGATTTTTCTGTATCCGCTTGTGAGCTTACCGATATATACTCACCCGCAGCCATTGACATAGCACCAGCAATTAATCCTGCAATCCCTGCTACAAGTATTCCACTATATGGCGTGTGGGCAGCAGCAACACCAATCAACAAACTCGCAGTAGAAATAATTCCGTCATTTGCACCCAATACCGCAGCGCGTAACCAGCCAATTCGTTCAATTCGATGATATTCTCTATGTTGCATATACATCAAAACTCCTATTTGGAATAGATCTGAGTCGATATGTCACTGAGTTACTCCTGTGGCATATCAGATTTGTATTTATATACCGCACTTTCAGGAATATCTGTAGCTGAATAGACACTTATTATTTTGAATGGTTTCTTTGCATTGAGATTAATAAAATTATGAGGAATCCCTTGAGGGATAAAGATCATATCACCCGCTGTAACAGTTGAATTTTTTCCATTGAGAATCGATTTAGCCTGACCTTCAACAACAAATATGACCTGATCAAATTTATGGGTTTCCATCCCAATCTCATTGTTTGGGTTGGTCTTAGGAGTGATATTCATAAAAACAACTTGTGCATCTTTACCTGTTACAAGTGCTAACTTCCAGTTTTCATTCCTTTTTGCCATTTCAAAAATTTGGGGAGTAATAACCGTATTTATTTTATTATCAACTGCGTTTTCTTCAGAACTAGCAAAAGATGATGTTGTGATTAAAGTTGACAGCAATAACGTAGATATAAAAGTTCTTTTTATTCCTTGTATTTTCATAAATGCTCTCCATAATTTAAAATTAGCTATTTACTATATATCAACTTTTGATCTTCTTTTCTACTGATTCTACAAGTGTTTTAGTATCATTTAAAAACTGAAACTGCTTATCTGTCGAACTGCGTAATTGATCTTCCCCCGAATAACCGAACACCTTGTTTAAGAGATGTAATCTCATCAACAAGGAGTAATAATGGTAAGAAGCGTATACACAAAATAGTTCAAAATTAAGGCGGTTGAATTACTGGAGCAAAGTAGTAAATCATTACGCCAAGTAGCTAGGGAATTAGGGGTGGCGGAAAATAATCTCTATAACTGGCGAAAACAATACAAGAACAATCGGCTTTCCATTGTGTAAAAACTCTATGCCAAGCATTAAATGTATCAAGTAGTGCCTATTATGCATGGTTAAAAGGAGTTCTTAGCCCACGTCAACAAGAAGATGTGATTTTGGCTGAGGCACTACGAGATGAGTTTAACAAGTCACGGCAAACCTATGGTGTTCCCAGATTGCAGCAGCTATTGATGCAGTCAGGGAAGTTCCATGGTAAAGCAAGGATAAAACGGTTAATGAAGCAAGAAGGACTTAAACCTAAAGCAGCAAGACGTTTTAAAGTGACTACAGACAGTTGCCATTCTAAGCCTGTTGCTGAAAACATCTTAGGAAGACAGTTTAATCCTTTAGCCGCCAATATTGCTTGGGCTTCTGATATTACTTACATCCATACAGATGAAGGCTGGTTTTATTTAGCTACAGTAATTGATTTATTTAATTGAAAAATTATCGGTTGGAGCATGGGAACACGCTTGGTAACTGGACTTATTGAGGAAGCTTTAAATATGGCTATTCATCGCAATAAACCACCTCATGGTGTTATTCATCATTCAGATAGAGGATCACAATATTGTAGCAACTCATATCAGTCACTTCTAAAAGAGCATGAGTTTATTTGTTCCATGAGTGGCTTAGGTAATTGTTACGATAATGCTGTCATGGAGAGCTTTTATCATACTTTAAAAGTTGAAGTCATTTATGGGGTTCCTTATAAAACAAGAAAAGAAGCTCAATTAGCTCTATTCGATTACATTGAGGTGTTTTACAATCGGCAACGTATCCATTCATCCTTAGGATTTCAAACACCCAATGATTTTGGCATGGTTGCTTAATGTTGGTGTTCGGTTTTTCGAGGAAAGATCATACTTCATAATATAGATGCGATGTAGGAGTCTGACTATGCCTGGTTTAATAAAAGATACTGTGCCTGTAAATTATATTTGGATTGGTCCCCCAAGTACTCGAGCAGGCTCAAGTGGAGTTGTTGGTCATGATGTATGTGCATTAACTGAGCTATGGATGGTTGACGTGGTCAACCAAAATATTACATTCCAGTTAAGCAACTTTCATTAAAAAATCGCTCTGTTTTTCAAATTGATTTGGGCTTAAATATCCCAAATATGAATCTAATCTGTGGCTGTTATAGAACATGGCGATGTAATTCAAAATGTCTTGTTGAGCTTCCAATCGGTTTTGATAATCTCGCCATTGAACTCGCTCTTGTTTTAAGCTGCCAAAGAAGCTATCAACAACGCTGTTATCCCAGCAATCACCTTTTCTGCTCATGCTGCCAATATAACCTTTATTCATTAATAAGTTACGGTATTGGTAACTTGCGTATTGAGTGCCCCTGTCTGAATGAACAACGAGTCCTGATAATGGCTTTCGCTGCCAAATAGCCATATTCAGAGCATCACAGACTAATGTTGCTTTCATTCTAGACCCCATACTCCAACCCACTATCTTCCTTGAAAATAAATCCATAACAACCGCTAAATAGAGCCATCCTTCCTGAGTCCAGAGTTGAGTAAGAACCAGAGCGTAGTCGGACTATTTCTCTGGATCTTCTCACCGAACCGTACGTACACCTTTCAGCGCATACGGCTCTCCATTTAACCTTGGCCAACGGCCATTGCAACATCTGTATAGTGTGAGGTGACAGTCCTTCTGATTTCATCTCGGAGATATGGGTTTGATTCAGGAAGCCGGAATCGAAATGGTGTTTTCTTGCTACCAACTAATCGATACAGTCTGATCGATTTTGCTGTAGATCCTGGCTGTTCTTGAGCAAAGAAGACCGCCGCCTTTTTTAAGATTTCCTTTTCCATTTTAAGGCGTTTATTTTCTTCCTGCAGGCGACGTATCTTTAATTGTTCTGCGGTTAACTTGCCATTTCCTCGAAATGCTTGCCCATCAGGCTCTTGATGCTCTTTAAGCCAGCGACTAAGTAGAGCTTGATGAATCCCCAAATTTTTAGCGGCTTCTGTGCAGCCATAGACTTGTTCTAATACCAGACTAACTGCATCAAGTTTGAATTCTTTAGTATACTTCTTTCTTGCTACCATGTTTTTCTCCAGTTAAGTAAATTATCTCTTAACTGGGGTGTCAAAATCTATTGGACCACGTCAATACGAGGGGAATAGACTTATGCAAACAAAGGTTAAAATGTTAATAAGGCCTAGGCTGTAAATGAAATCGAGAAAATCAAACTCATAAGCTGCTATCGGATATTGGGTAATATCCGGTTTTTTGTAAACATCTAGGTGTCTTTTTATAAAAGCAATATGCTCTAGCTGACCAAAGGCCACTTTAACTGGTTTCGTAAATTCCATGGTAATTCTCCATAAAGCCTTTATCTAAAACTACTGAATACAACTAGCAATAAACTTAGTGAAGGGAACAATATTCTGATTAACACTAGCTTGTTCTAGGGCTTCCATATATTCGTTTCTTCTCTCCACAGGAATAATAGTCCATGGATAATGACCACTCGCTAACATAACATTCATCAGAAAACGTCCAATTCTGCCATTACCATCTGAATAAGGGTGGATATAAACAAAAAAGAAATGTCCGAGAACAACTCTAACGGCAGGTTCTTTTTCCTGGGTTACTAACTGGAAAAATTCTTCCATTAGTTCACTAACAATTTGCCAACGTGGAGGAATATGTTTTGATTGACGTATGAATACAGGGCTTCGTCTGTATCCTGCCAGATCAGTTGGTTTTAAAAGACCTACGGCAACGCTAGGTTGAAATAATTCTCTATACCAATCTCCATGTTCTTTTTGTATTATTTTTCCGGGGTTGTCTCCATTCAATATTTCCATAAGGCTCTTTTTTACTGCTTGGAATGCTTGCCAGTATCCACGCGCGGCTAATGCACTACGGTGGTTTCGATCTTGTTCTGTAGCATCGGGATTCCATTGTCCAGAACGAACTTTTTCAATTAAGTCAGGGCTAACTTGGTAACCTTCAATGGATAGAGAATGATAAGCGTCTGAAATATAATTTTCGTCTACTTGTTCTAGATATCTTTTAATATCAATTGTCGTAGGACGGGGTTTAGGGAAGTTTTCCCTGACTGTCTCGCGCATATCATGCCACATAACTTCCAAACGACTTCGATACGCTGGCTTATACGTTGCGGAGAAATCTATCGGTGTATTTGTTGAAAATGGATCTTCTTCCCGTATTTGATAACCGGCACTCTCCATGGTTTTTTTGATCTCTTCTGCCACGTGAGATTTGCCGATATTTTGGAGTGCGCCACAAATCCTTCCTGCTATCCAAGAATGTCCTTCTTCTAATAGATAATGCAGAAGATCAGATGCACTATTAAACATTGATAGAACGGAACGTGCCTCAGTAGGATATTGAGAAAAAAATTTAGGTGAACAATAGATCAATGCTGGCACTATTGCATAAACTCGCATGTCCTGCTTAATCTCTATATCCTGAGTCGAAGGCATTTTGTATTGTACTGAAAATAAAGAAGTATTATGAGGTAACCCCATATTACGGTTTGTTCCCTTGGGGCTGCGTATCATCAGTTGTTTAGGCACAGTCCAATTTTCTGAATGAAGAAGTAAAGATTGTTCTGGAGAAAGGCACCATTCGTCACCAAATCGTTCATTTAAATATGAAGCACAAAAACTCCAGAAAGAAGCATACCAAGCCGTACTTTCGCCTTTTTGTTCATCAGGTTTTATAGGTACATACCAACCTTTTACAACCTCTTCTAAAAATGCATTTTCTACAAGTCGCTCCCTATGAGTACGACTTATATCTTTTGATTGGATAGCGTACTTACCTTGCTTTTGTAGATTGTGTAAAACTTCTAGTGACTGCGCTAGCTTTTCTGAAGGTTTCATAATATTCAATTTATAGTTGCATGTAGAAATTATAGTATATTATGTTGTGGAAATCATAGTATATTATGTTGTTGAGATTATAGTTTATTGAGTAGTGGGAATTATAGTTTATTGAGTTATAAAATTTTTCAAAATATTAACGAACTATGATAAGTTTAAATATTCCTACTGTAGATTAAATAGTCATGTTGACCTATCCCCCAAAAATAATGCCATGACATAGATGAGATTTCCGATAAACTAAACCAAAAGGAGATCTCAAAGTG
>DAIAOV010000089.1 GCA_027437055.1 Legionella sp.
ATATGAAGATCTTGATATTTTCTATTGAGTTCAGCACAACGTGCGGCGAGTTGCTTATTAAAATAGTCGCAACACTCGGATGCATTATCTTGTTCCCATTGATCTTTGGCCTGATATCGAGGGGTCAAGGCGAGATCGGGCAGGTTAAATAGAACAAAATTCCTATAACCGTTTTGTATTAAGGCTTCTATATTGCTGATGCGTGCATTAATGGCATTATCTGCTTCAGTATGAGTTGGCTTTTCATTCTCAGTAATGAAATCATTGGCTCCAGACCATTCAATAACTAAAGTTTCTGCTTTTTCTGCTTTAGATATAGCGTATTTTTTATCCTCAGCAAGTAGCTCTTTTCGTTTTTTGTCTAATGAGGATAAGATAAGGCGAGGAATTTCTTTTGTAGGATCAATTGTGATGCTGGTTGAATAATCATAGGCAGATAACCCCCCTTCACAATAGAATCGTGCGAAGCGTTCTCCTTTAAATAAGATATGCTGATCATCATTAAGACTAAAGGATGTTTCATTTTGTTTACGTAAAGCCATATCGGTGAGAAATTCATCGCTTATATCCGCATTAGCTGATGCGGTGTGTCCTAATTTGAGTTTTTTACGCTCATCTTCTATTTCAAATCCTTCTGCTATTGCAGAACAGTAGTAGTCTCCCCAAAGATAACCGTTGGTAAATCGACCCTTGGGGGATTTACCATACAAGCCTGATAATAACGCCATAGGAATAAAACCTAAGAGCTTACGTTTATCGATAGTCCCTCTATCTGATAAGCTATCACCCAGTACTACTAAACGACTAATCCGTGTCATATAGTGTTCTCCTTTTAGTTAAGCCTAGAAAAAGATATTGGGGGCGATGTCTTTGACGTCTGTTACTTTCTACTAACCCAATGATTTCCCCAGGTTGTGAAGACAGTGTTTTATGCTACTAAGTAAAAAATTAAGGCGTAAAAAATGCACGCATAGAAATAAGTATAGATAGAGAATTATTTTTATGAGGGATAAGCGATGGAAAATTTATGCTTTGATACCAGGTGGTTTAATATCTGGATTTATTATTGGTTTATTACCTGGTAATGACAATTGGTTAAATTGCTTTACTAAATCTTTTACTGATCTATCTGAAGACTTTGAATCAGGAGGGGGTGGTGGAGGAGGTATATCGGGACGTTTGGGTCTTTTTAAGGACGAAAGGTGGGAAATCCCCCCTCCCAAAGGTGGAGAGGAGATTTTATGTTTCAATTAATGATTATGATTGTTGGGTGTCATTACTGTTAGGAAGGTAACGTATGCGCTGAACCTCGTCGACTAGCACTTTAAAATAGTCATAACTCATATAGAAGTTTCCATGATCGCCAACGTTTTCGCCCCAGGAGTTACGTAGGGTAAATAGACCTTTATGTTGTCTTCCTTGTTCGTCAATGGCAATAGCATCATCATCGTAGCCGGTAATGATCATTTCATGTCCACCGAAGAGTGGTCGCCGATAAATATCACGAGCTATTTCAGGTGTCAGTACCCAGGTATCATAAGTGGCATTATGAGTCCCAACTGCTCCAGCGAAGCCCAGATCAAAATCTAGAAGTAATACTCCAAAAGTGACTCGATCATTTTCATTCAATGCAACTTTAATATCGTGAATTGTTTTATCTGTATCTGTTCTATCAAGACTCGCCTGAAAAAGATCAAGAACAGAAGACCAAAGGATTGTCTTTTGAGAAAGATCTTCACTCAGTTGATGATATTCTTCTGGAGTCATTCCAGGATTTTGGGAAGACAGTTCTGTAGTAGGATACTCAGTTAGGTCACCACAACCAGTAGTTTTTTGTTTTTCTTTATTGACTATACCGAATATCTCCATTTGATTTAATACCAGTCGACCATAAGAGCCATTCCAACCGCTGGGATAGTATCCATTTTTTTCTAAGTATGAGCCTAATTGAAGTTGGCAGAGCTGGCTAATGTAGTCGCCCTGGTTTAATGCGGCGTTTACTGCAGCAGTGTTAGCAAACGTAACACAAGAACCAAAATTACCCTGATCTAAAACAGGAACATTTCCCATTCCTAATTCTACTTTGCGAGGAAGATTGCTGGCGAGAAGTGAGGTTTTGTTGGTTTTATGAGAAGCTAATGTCGCTCGATTTTTTATAAGATCTAGGGCGGGTTTAGATAATTTTACTTTAAGTAATTTGATATGTTGGGCTTTAGTTTTGGCGTTTATTGCTTTATTTTGCGGAGCCTTTAACGTGTAGTCAATCGTTCCAATGATTTTGGCTTCTTGAGCAAATGAGTTAGCACTGAATGCTAATGAGAGTAACAACAATTTTGGCATGCGCATCAATAATTCTCCATAAGTATTAACTGTTTGTAGTGACATCAGTTGGTGTAACGCAAAGAGATAATACTCCATGGACTAAAAATGATCAATATTGCTTTGAGGGATAAGGTTCGTAAGCGATCTCTCAAGCAACAGGAAAATCAAAATAAGTCTTAGGGTAGGGTTCTTTTTTTAATGTGTAATGCCACCACTCATACAAATAGGGTTTGAAACCATTTTTAAGCATCAATTGTTGTAACAATAAGCGATTCTTTTTTTGGCTTTTACTCAGTTGGGTATAATGGATATGTGCACTTGGATCAAGGCAATCAAAGCGCGTGCCCATGTCGACAGAACCATCATCGATATAGTTCGGAGATGTACCATAGCAGCGAGTTAAATGAACTGAATTTTGTTTTTTAGCTGGGTTACTTAATTTAACTAAGGTCAGATCAACAGTACTACCTCGGGTATGTCCGGAAGAACGAGCAATGTAATCTCGTTTAAAGAGCAGTTCTTTGGGTTCCCGGGGATAAAATGCGGCTTTTTGGCGTTGATCAGCGCTATTTTGGCTCCATTTATAGAAATAATTCACCGCGCGTTGTGGCCTATAGCAATCATACACTTTAAGACTATACCCCTTAGCTTTAATTTCTTTTTGTGCTTTTTTTAGTTGCTCTGCTGCTTTCTGAGTTACTATGCATGTTCCCCTTTTATATCCTGGGATAGGGTGATCAATAAAATTATCAGAAGTGGCATAACGCATGTCTTGAATGATATCCGGAGCAACATCCTGCAGATAAACAAAACCTTGGGGTAGAGCAAAAGAGGTTATAGTAATGAGGGAGCAAAAAATAAAAAGAGAGACTTTTGCCATAATTTTTCATGATAAACAAGGAATTATCTTGTCTATCATGAAAAATTGCTGATGTCTATGGGCTATTTACAAGTAGACGTACCTATTATGTCTTCGCAGAAGATGCTTTAGACTCGTCATCAGCGTGAAGTGAAGAAACTCCATGAGTAGAAGTCACGCCTGGTTGTTGAATCGTTGGTTGGGTGGTTTGCATCGATAGTAGTAATGAAGAAACGACGCTTTTGGTCTGTTTAGGTTCTTTCTCAGACAGATAAGATTTTTTATTGGATTGCTTTTGGGGGATATTAGATAAAGCGCGCTGTATTTTTTCAGAGCTATCTTCGCTCTCATGCCCTATAACATTGGGATGTTCTTGATCATAAGTTTCTGCTTTTAGAGAGACATTCGCTTCTAGTGTTTTGGTTTGTCTTTGCCAATTATCATACAAGTGATAAGGTAGGGTAATAACAAAAAGAAGTACGCCTAATAATCCTCCCATTTGTTTTAGAGGACTAGAGCTCATCCTATCCCAAAAAGTTAAGGGAAAACCCTCCCAAGAAGCCATCATCATTTTGGTTAAACTCTTATGGGCTTGCATAGCACCAGCCTTTGCTTGATGCAGGTTAGTCATCACTGACTTTTGTTCTTCGGCATAGTTCCTTGAGGTAAATGTACCCACTGCGCCTTCTTTGGCTTCAACTTTTGCGGAGGCTCCTTGGTCTACTAAGCTGACTATAGAAGCAGCATTTTGTAATCCTACTTTATTGTATTCGCTATCTAATGCCTCTTTTAAGCGTTTTGCAGCGTGCGGAACATCTTTGCCCCCTTTAGCTAAATCAGTAAGCGCCTGACTAATTAGGCTCATCCCTGCTGACTCTTTGCCATTAGCTAGACTGTCTAATAGGGCTACACGACCATTAATTGCCTGGGCTCGCTCATTACCGCTTTTGCAACCACCAACGGAGGCTTCTTCAGCATAAACTGACAAGACTTGAATGAGTTTGGAGTATTTGTGACTAAAATGTAAATCATGTGCCATCAAATTTTTTAAGCTCAGTTGTACATTGTCGAGTAGCGTTTCCTCTTTTGCGGGAACCTGGAATTTCCATGCTTCTTTAAGTTCTAGGATTGATTTTTTCGCCTGTTGTCCTTCTACGGAGCTGGAAAAATAGGATTCTCGATTAGGTGAATGTCCTAAATACTCGCTATATTTTTGGAATATTTGGTCAATTTTTTCTTGTTCTACCGACAGGGCTTTACCATACAACGTGTGCAATAAAGCCATTTCACTTATCAGTGTTGACTCTTCTCTCAAGGCATTGCCTGCGTCATATTTAAGAGAATCCCCGAAGCCATTAACGGAGATATTCTGTACAAAACAGAAGACAGGTTCTTGGCTTGTATCGCGTAATTGTCTTACGTTGTAACGATGCATCCCTCGCAGGATATGTTCAGCACTTTTGCTCTGAAGATTTTCATTGAAACCAATTGTTCCAAGAAAATCATCTGGTTCATCATTGATGGCGGTGTAACTATTGTAGATAAATGCCTTCGTAAATTTTTTAGGCTTGTGTTCTCCGGTTAACACTGCTCCTAAGTTATATTCTTTTTTAACTGCCTTTAATTTTTCTGTAACATCATTAATGTAGGCATTATCATTAGGTAGGCCTTCTTTTAAGACCGGGGAAGGGGTGCGAATTTGCAAGCGTGTATGTTCATTTGCTGCAATGTCACCGGCTCCACTTAAACTATGAGTAATTAGCTGTTTATGAGCAAATTGACTACCTTGAATTCGCTCATGTGCCGTATTGTTGCTGCCAGCAATTAAGGTGGCTAAACCCAGACCTTGATCAAGGTGTAAAACATCATTAGCAGTGGCTGTAGTTCCTTCGGCGATTTGTTTTAACGATATTAATTCTTCCGTGCCATCAGATAGTTCTATTTGAACTTCTTCGAGCATTTTTTTTGATAAAATTACACCTGTTTGTTGGATGATTTGTTGCATCATTAAGGTGTGTACTTGAGGCAATAATTCTTTACGGGCTTTATCTAGAGATTTATTGAGTGCGGCTACATCAAGAGTCCCGTTTTTTTTCATCGCGCCTTGAAGCGCCACCGCATAGGTATTCATCACCAATTGATTGACTTGAAGCATGGTAGCCTGATGGACTGTCTTCATTTTTTCTTCAGTCAATCCAGCTACTGCTTTTGAATAAACACGAGAAACCAAATTGAGATGGAAATCAAATTCCTGTTGTAGGGCAATAATACTGCCTTTAGGAGTCTCTTTGAGTTGACTTATTATGTCTTGAGGCTTTGGCGCCCCAGCTTTATTTAAGGCATCGTTTAATTGCTCATTAAATTGAGCAAGTAACTTTTCATTGTTACTTACGTCAAGGCTTACTATGGTGGTGGGGGTTGTAGGAATAAATTCTTTACCCAGAGCGGAGTCTAGCCCTTTTTTTGTCAAAGGAAAATTGGTTCCTGAAGCTCTATTTATTTCTGTAACTGTGGCAATTACTTCGTCATCACTTAAAGTGACTTGTATTAATACGCGTCCTTGAGGATCAAATGCGAGTTTATCTCTATGTTGTTCTGCTTGGGCTTGAGCAAGTTGAGCTAACTTATTCATGTAAATTGCTTGAGCCTTGGCGTGTTTCTCCATGAGATCATTTGCCATTGTGTTACCTCTTATTTCAGCCTCTACTCTACCTATATTATAAACTTGTAAAACTTAAGAGCAGATTAAGAGTTTATTAAGGTAAAATTAAGAGAGCCATGAGATAAAACAGAACAATGATTTGCTTTATCCCATGATCTACCCAATTAGTAATAATCTATAGTGGTAGTTGTTACATCTAAAGGACCAGGATAATCTACATCTAATACCACTGGTTCAACCACAGGGGCAACTGTGACTTGTCTGTATTGAACGATTGCGGTGCTAGGTACGCAACAACATCCAGTCGTTAATAAGGCGATTGCAATCAGTAGTATCCATTTCATCATGAAATCCTTGGTTCTTTTTATAACCAAAGTGTAGGTTATTTATTCTTTTTTTGCCAGGTTAGATGAATTCTGTTGCGGCTGATCTTGCTGCTTTTGTTCATTAATGTGATAAAGAAAAACCAATAATTGCGCGACTGCGGCATAGAGTTTAGGGGGAATTTCATCGTTGAGTTTTACTGTAGATAGCAGGGCTGTCAGCTCTTCATTTTGTTCTATAGGTATGCCATATTCTTTTGCTGCAGCAATAATTTGTTTCGCGATAGCCCCTTCTCCTTTAGCCGTGACGCGAGGTGCTCCTGTACCATTGTAGCGTAAGGCAACGGCCAATGATTTCTCTTTTTTCATATGCGTATGTCCAATAATCGCAAGTTAGCGACATCAATTTGATTGTGTTCTAGTCCCAGTTGTAATTTCCATTGATTCAGATTGAGCCCTAAATCGTCGAGCATTTTGCCTATTTCTTGTTGGTATCCATTCAATGTATTGATCGTTTCAGCGTGCTCCGCATTAATTTTAATATCGACGTGATTTTTACAGAGTGAAACAGTGGCTTGCATATCACCCATAGGCACTAGACTCAAGGCAAAAGAGAGGCTCCATTTCGATTGTTGCATTGGTTCTGCCTTATGTTGTTTGATCATCAACGGAATAACATCAACTCGTTCAGCTACTTTTATCGGTAAATCAAGCATGAGTAGATATCCGTTCTTATTATCCGATAAATGATTCACTTGATTCGCAGTAATTCGTGCAACCACCTGGGCAAGCTGTTCTTTTACTACAGCAAAAAGATCCTCTAATGATTGTTCTGGTAAACAAGTAAATGGTGTGTGATGTAGGGGTTGAGGAATGGCTCCAGGTAGAGGTAATGGATCTTGTTTTAGCAGTTTGCATTCTTGATCAGGCATCAATCCACAATCTAGTTTAGTGGACTCTGGTAAACTTTTTAACAGCTTCAAGCATTGTCCTTTGAAATCAGCCTTTAATTGCTGGGTGTGCTTTGCTATACGCCAATTGAACAAAAGCGATTCAAAGAATAAACCGCTTTGACTCATTGCCCGCATTAAGTCTTGCGGTGCTTGCGATAACGACATGATATTCTCCAGAATGGTATTAATTTGTTGACTAATTGGGCTGGGAATATTTTCTAATTGTGTCAATTGATTCAGAGTATTTAGTAAATTGGCTGGAGGGGCTTGTTTGGGTAGAGTCAGTAAAAGAGCATGTTGCAGCACCGATAAGGGTATTGATTTGGGTTGTATCTCAAGAATGGTTTCATCCTTGTTAGCGACTACTTTGACCTCTAAAATCTCACCAGAGTTAAAATGTTGGGAGGATTTGGCATTAAGATTTTGACCATTAATATTAATCAGTACTTGATTGTTAGTTAAAGGGGTAACCACCACAGCTTTTAATACTTGTCCTACATAAAGTTCAGTCGCGGGTTTAGCCAGTTTGATCTCTTGTACTGGTGTTAATCGCACACTAGGAGATTTATTCATTTCAACTGCCATAACCATCCTTCCTGTTCATTTTGAATGAGTATATACTTCTCTTCTTTATTATCGGCAGAGTGATGAATTGCTTTATAATTCACCAGGAAAGGATACCAGGATTGGAGCTGGGAAGGATCGTTATTTTATTAATTTATATTTAAAATCAATAAATTAATTCATTTAAGGATAGCCCTAAGTTCTTCTGGTCATTGCGCAATTTTAATAGGGTGTAGTGATGTTAGATAGAGCCAGTGTAGTAGATGAACAGTTTCTTAGACGAGTTCTACAAGGAGATTTTCCCCAGCCTAATAGTGCTATGAGTCCAATAACAGCAGAATTAGATAAAAAAACGGCTTTGGACTTATTTGATTCACAAATTAAATCACGACTTTTGGATCTAATTGCTCGGCAATTAAAAGAAAAAGGATTGTCATTTTATACCATTGGTAGTAGTGGTCATGAAGGTAATGCGGCACTCGGTCAGGTATTTAGAGCGACCGATATGGCTTTTTTACATTATCGTAGTGGTGGATTTTATTTGCAACGAGCCAAGCAAGTGCTAGGGAGTGATGGTACCAAAGATATTTTATTATCCTTGGTCGCTGCTGCCTCCGATCCCATATCCGGAGGTCGTCATAAAGTATTTGGTAGTGTTCCACTTTATATTCCCCCCCAGACCTCAACTATTGCATCGCATTTACCTAAGGCATTAGGGGCCGCTCTGTCGATTACGCGTGCTAAAGAATTAAATTTGCAATCAAAACTGGCTGCGGATTCTGTCATTCTTTGTTCTTTTGGTGATGCCTCAACTAACCACGCTTCAGCCCAGACTACATTCAATGCTTGTTCTTGGATTGCACAACAAAATTATCCATTACCTATAGTATTTATTTGTGAAGACAATGGCATTGGTATTTCTGTACCTACTCCGGATCACTGGATAAAAACTTCTATCGGTGCACGATCTGGCTTGCATTATATTGCTTGTGATGGATTAAATATCGCAGATATTTATGCCAGAGCTCAGGAAGCGGAGTATTTGGCGCGTGTTAAGAAACAGCCTGTTTTCTTACACATGAAGTGTGTACGGTTATTAGGGCATGCGGGCTCTGATATTGAGTCTCAATACAATACTCAAGCCGAAATAGAGTTTAGAGAATCTCATGATCCCTTGTTGCATACTGCTCGAATTCTTTACACAGAAGGCTGGATGAGCTTGCAATCTATGGTTGATTTATACCAAGACAATAGAGCCTTGATCGAAGCTAAAGCATTAGAGGCTATTCGCGAGCCCAGAATGAATAGTGCCGAAGAGATCATGGCTTCTATAGTGCCTAAGGTGGAGAAAAAAATAGCGTTACCCCTTCCTGATGAAAAAAAACGATTACAAGTATTTGCTGGAGCTTATAGTCAATTAAAACAAAAAAGAAATTTATGCCAACATATTAACTTTGCTTTGACTGATCTAATGATGCAGTATCCCAATATGCTTCTTTTTGGAGAGGATGTGGGTAAAAAAGGGGGGGTGTATCGAGTAACAGCAGATCTGCAAACCCGCTTTGGCAAACGTCGAGTCTTTGATTCTTTGCTTGATGAAACAACTATCTTGGGAACGGCGATTGGATTAGCTCACAATGGCTTTATTCCTGTTCCTGAAATCCAATTCTTGGCTTATTTGCATAACGCGGAAGATCAATTACGCGGCGAAGCGTCTACTTTATCTTTTTTCTCCAACGGACAGTATCAAAACCCTATGGTCATCCGCATTGCTTCTTTGGCTTATCAAAAAGGGTTTGGTGGGCATTTTCATAATGATAATTCTTTTGCTGTATTGCGTGATTTACCGGGCGTTATTGTCGCTTGTCCTTCCAATGGGCCTGATGCAGCAAAAATGTTACGTACCTGTATGCGTTTAGCCTATGAGGAAGGGCGTGTGGTGGTGTTTCTAGAGCCTATCGCTTTATACATGACTAAAGACTTACACAACCCTGGTGATAATGGTTGGCTTTTCGATTATCCTGAGCCACAAGAAGTGATTCCCTTGGGGAAAGTTGGTATTTTTGGTGAAGGGGACACGGTCATTTTAACTTATGCTAATGGTTACTATTTATCACGCCAGGCAGCAAAAGTATTGAAAGAGCGACACAACATTGATGTGAAAATTGTCGATTTACGTTGGCTTAGTCCTTTGCCTACGGAGGATATTTTACGAGAGGTGGCAACAGCTAAACGTGTTTTAATTGTTGATGAAGGTAGGCATAGCGGCTCTATTAGTGAAGGATTAATGGCGTTTTTAATGGAAGAAGCCCCAGCTACTTTAAAGGTGAGAAGAATTACGGGTAAAGATTGCTTTATTCCATTAGGCACCGCTTGGCAATATTTATTACCAAGCCAGGAAAGTATAATAGAAGCGGTAATCGCATTTGGTTCTGTTTGCAATTCTACTGCTTTGGCTGAAACACCATGATTTCCTCTGCGTCATAGTCTATGAGGTACACTGCCATGGCCAGTGCCCATGGGCTCTGACCATGTGAAAATCCTGGTAATTAGATTATCTAGAGAATTGTAGGTAAAGCCTACTATAAGGGAGACGGAAAGTGGATGATTTGTTATTTCTTGATGAGCAATTACAAGACGATGAACGCATGATACGTGATAGCGTAGCGCGTTTTGTCAGTAATGATGTAGTACCCCTAATGACAGAAGCCTTTGAACATGCCCATTTTCCCCGGGAACTGATTCAAAAGTCTGCTGATTTAGGTTTATTAGGCCTAACCTTACCCAGCCAATATGGCGGCGCAGAGGCTTCTTATGTGGCTTATGGCCTTGTTTGCCAAGAGTTAGAGCGAGGCGACAGTGGCTTACGTAGTTTTGTGTCCGTGCAAAGTTCTTTATGTATGTTTCCTATATATCGTTATGGTACTGAAGAGCAAAAAATGCGCTTCTTACCCGCTATGGCTACGGGGGAAATCATTGGCTGTTTTGGTCTGACTGAACCCGACTCAGGTTCTGATCCTGCTTCTATGAGAACTTATGCTAAAAAAGTAGATGGTGGCTGGGTACTCAATGGGGCTAAAATGTGGATTACCAATGCTCCTATTGCTGATATTGCTGTTGTTTGGGCTAAAACAGAATTGGGAATACGTGGTTTTATTGTTGATACTCAATCTAAAGGAATGAGTCGTCCTGAAATTAAATTAAAAATGTCTTTACGAGCTTCTATTACAGGGGAACTCGTATTTGATAACGTGTTTGTTCCTGATGAAAATCTACTGCCTGGTAGTGATAAAGGTTTAGGTGCTCCTTTAAGTTGCTTAAGTCAAGCACGCTATGGGATCTCCTGGGGAGCTATGGGCGCTGCCATGGATTGTTATAACAGAACGCGGGATTATGTGTTAGAACGCAAACAATTTAATAAACCACTAGCCTCTTTCCAATTAATTCAAAAAGATTTAGCAGAGATATATACGGAAATTATTAAAGCTCAATGTCTTAATCTGCAAATCGGACGGTTAAAAGATCAAGGCAGAGAAACGCCAACGATGATTTCTTTGGCCAAAGGGAACGCATGTCGCGAGGCATTGAAAATTGCTCGAAAATGTAGGAATCTAATGGGTGGGAATGGAATAAGTCTTGAGTATCATGTTATCAGGCATATGCTTAATTTGGAGTCTGTCTTTACATATGAAGGTACGGACAACGTTCATACCCTAGTATTAGGAAGACATATCACTGGGATTAATGCTTTTGATTAAAGATTTACCGACTTTTTTAAGTGGGTTGCCGTAGTCATTCTAAAAAGTATTTCTTACTAGTGAGTCCCTGTTTTAGTGGGTAACAGGGGCCTTCAGGATGTTAATGTTTCTCCTGGAGGTAAGCATAGAGTCCTCATGCATCAAGGAAGACTGAACTCTAGATTCACTAGACCTCTTGCATAACAGCAGCTTTTACTCGATTGCTGCGTTATAAGTGTTTCTCCGGTGCTCATTTACTCGCATGTAAACTCCGCTCCTCGAAACACTTATGCCTTGCACTCAAGCAAAATCTGCTCGTTATGCAAGAGGTCTACTATTCATTTCGTAATTAAAGGGAACTTTAATTTTCATAACGGATATTTCACGAACAGGAGTGCATATGAATAAAGTGAGTTTAACAAAAGTCTTAGTCTTAAGTTTAGTCCTACTGGTTTTTAGTTTTAGCGCAGATGCAATCTCCAATATAGAATCTCTAGCACAACGATGCCAAGATTTATCAAAAAATGTTGCTGTTTTAGTTTCTAGCCAAGCCAAGAAAACATGCATAGAACAATTGAATACGGCATCAGCTTTTCTTGAAAAAGCAGGATATTTAATTCTTGAATATGCCAATGCAACAGCCAAAAAGGAGTTAAATCACGCTATTTACTCCCTACAATATGCGGAACTCAACAGCTGCAATCGCTACATTCAAATAGCCCACGCAAAATTTGAAGCTCAAAAGATTAAAAATGCCTTGCAATAAGGGGCATTGACAATTGACTTCCACACCGCCTACGTGCCTCGGCTTGTCCGAGGCATCCAGGAACTTTTATTTCTAGAAATAACTCTACCCAAGAGTTTTCTAATCGCTGCTAAACTTAATATATCAATTGATAAATTTAAGGTTAGAACATGGTCGATTTAGAGAAAGAACCGGACACAATCACCTCCCCAGAAGATGTCTTAAGCCCTGAAGCCGTAAAGAATGCATTACAATTGGAAGGAACTGATAACGATTTAAACCAAAATCAATTTATTAGTGGTGATGAGGTTAACTTATTAGGTGATGGCGTTCCTGGATATGAAGCAACAAGTATAAGTGGCACAGACGACGAGATCGAAGAGCAATTAGAAGCCCGAAAATCCCCCGGTTTAAATCCAAGTTAACCGCTTAAACTCTTGTTATTTTTCTCAGACTCCGCTATGATTCGCTACCAGTCGGGGCGTAGCGCAGCCTGGTAGCGTACTAGCATGGGGTGCTAGTGGTCGAAGGTTCAAATCCTTCCGTCCCGACCAGTAAAATCAATGAGTTACGAATAAATCCCTTCCTTATAAAATTTCTCGGGTACACTTTGGGGTACACTTAACGTGGGTCTTCCTCATTTCTTGGGGCACAAATCAAGAACACAAAACATTCAATTCAATCAATTTGTAAGATGGTTGGTGTAGGAAATGACCTATCCCCTAAATTAGTACCACTTCTTTGATGAGATTCATTATCCTATGCCACCTTTCTTGCGTATTCAACAG
>DAIAOV010000008.1 GCA_027437055.1 Legionella sp.
CGACCAACGATGACATATCAATTTAATCAGCTTTGCATTATTCAATTCACTCATTTCAGTATCTTTGACCTTGGCAATCAAATGACTTGTGAGTTCTTCTATCGTTCTATTAAATAATAAATCACTACTGAATTCTGCAAGAGCATAGGTTGAATTTTTAAATGCGGTATCCAGTTTCTCATTAGCGAAGGCTCTTGGGCGTTTAGATACAAGAGTCAGATTGATGTATAACGTGAGCACGACTTTTTGCTTTGCAGACTCTTCGACAAGACCGATTTCAGACAAGAAATTGGCATATTCTGGGTAAGCGATAACATCCAAACAAGGTCCATAACATGCTTCATATGCCTTATTAAAAATTTCTGCATGTCTTGGAAGGTTTAACCGTACAAATTCACAAACCTCTTTAAGTTCTTCTCGTGCCACACAAGGGTAACGTTTAGGCATGATTCGAGAAAAAAAATGAGAAAAAATATTATGAATAAAGGGTTCAGGGATCCTGTCTGCCAAGAACATAAATTTTGAAATTTCTTCGTAAGAAGAAATTTCTTCCATTTGGCTAAAAGAATCTTTGATCTGCACTTCATAATTGGTTTTAATACCTTTTGAATTTACAAGAAAGTTTAATGATCTTTCAGTCATCCACACATTGTTTAGATTTACTGTCTCAAGTTGTGCAACATCTTTTTCAAACCTAGTAAATAATATTTCAATTATGCTATCGATTATTCCGTTTTTATTAATGGTTTCTGCAAAGCTATCCAAGTGAAGTACTCTGGGTTCTCGGGATAAATCATTCAGTAGAATAGTTACAATATGCATGATGAGCATTTCAACCGATTCATCCTCGGAAAATATTATTTCTTTAGCTCCCCAGGAATAACATTGATAAAAGGCAAATGAGTTATAGGGTAATGAGTAATCTGTATTGGATTCAAAAAAAGGAAGAAAACTATTCATAATATTTTTTTTGACTAACAGTTTGTGAAATGTTCCTGGTCCGAGGCGAATTATTCTCGCAGTGTTAATCGCTTGACTGGGTAATATTTTATAATGAGGATCTTCGTATGAATAAGCGTTCTGTTTAAAACCAGTATGATCAGGCGCATTGAACCTATCTGTTCCAAATAGAGTTGCATGTGAATTTAAGTAATGCTCGCAGGTATCACTCATAAGAGTGTATAGATCTGGGTGCTGTGCAGTGCTTGCAAAGAGATTATTGTTTACAGTTGCAATTGATTCTGTCTTCGAGTAGTGAGTCGGATTAAAAAAATCATACCCTAACTCTTTTTGTTGATAAAAATAAGGGCTAGTGTAATTATATAATATGCCATATCTTGCAATAATGGTTCCCAGAGGCTTAACACAGCGATTATCAATATCGCTGTATATGCCGCCAAAGTAATTCACGATTACCAGGCGTAGCATATCTGAAGCTCCCGCATATTGCCTTCGAACGACTTCATTAGCATAAAGGGCATCCATGCTAACATTGCCATGAGGTGTGTTCAGAATAGGCATATTGCCAATAAGTGTTTTTTCTATGTCCATTAATTGAACACTGCACTCTGCTGCCCATTGAGCGGTTTCTAACGCGATAACATCATTTTTGACACAAGAGTGATACCACAAATAAATGTGGTAGTCGGGATTGTTTTTAGCCCATTCTGCGATCACTTTACGAAAGACTGGATTGGTGAAACATTTACCAATCCAGATAAAGTGAACATTCTTTGGGATGTTGCTGTCTTCATGCTGGTAAGTAATAACCGTATTTAACTTTTTCTGTAGTTCTTGAATCGAAATATCAGCTCTTTCCCGCTGACGTAGCCCCCAAGGATCAAGACCTACAGAGTCTGAAGTTTCAGTTATACTGCTGTATACATTTAATGTAGCTTGGTCTACACCCTCTGCGATTTGCTTTCCCTCAAATTTTGCGAATGACATTCAAACTCCGTTCATGGCTTAGTGTGTACGTAACCCTCATTTTCGGACAACATTAGTTCCGCTTTGCTTGAAATAGTTGTCATTATTACTCGAAACAGTATTTATTTTGTCCTAAATAATATTTGAGTCAATGAAACTAAATGTTTTTCGTAAATATCTAGGTTTAGAACCAATCTAATTGAAATCAATAAAATCATATTGACTTCATAATGAGCTTAAATACTATCCGAAAATGAGGGTTACGTACACATTAGGCCAATTAGCGAGTTTTAAAGAACGCTTAAAAGCGCTTGAAGCACAAGTAGCGGCTCTAGAAAAGAAAAAATATGATGATGAAGCTTGTGGTGAAATTTAAACAGCTCATCCAGGTTATCTTGGTTCCCAAGATACTTTTTATGTTGGGACGCTCAAGGGAGTTGGTCGTATTTACCAACAAACCTTTGTCGATACTTACAGCAAAGTGGCTTTTGCAAAGCTCTATACCACTAAAACTCCAATTACATCAGCAGATATTCTCAACGATAAAGTTTTACCCTTCTTTGAACAACACCAGTTGCCTATGTTACGTATTGTAACGGACAGGGGTACTGAAAGGTCGAACAACACGACTTCCAGCTCTATTTAGCAATTAACAATATCGATCCGAAGACCAAAGCAAATTCACCACAAACAAAGGCTTGGTGTGTACGTACCCCCTATTTTCGGACAAGATTTTTGGGTTTATAGATAACAAATTGAGCAATTAATAAATCTGGTGATGTGGAAGGGAGATTTTTTTTCCGATTATGCTTAGAGGCTAGGATAAGCTCGGCAAAAAAATCAGTTTTAAAAAATGCTGCTTCACTTAAAGCTATTAGTCTTACAGATTTTGTTGTTAATTCAGCGTATGAAGCAGCACAACGCGTAATTAAAGAATATGAACAACTCCAGCTGACGGAAGCCGATAGAGATATTTTTATTCAAGCTTTATTAAATCCACCCAAACCAAGTGAAAATTTGGTTAAAGCAGCTAATCGTTATAAAAAGGGTGTTCAATCTAAATGATGGAAGAGCAAGAATATATAATTGAACAATTGGATAAACATAATCGGGCAAATTTTTCTTGCGGAATAGATGAACTTGATCGTTATCTGCAGACTCAAACAAGTCAGGAAATAAAAAAAATATGTCTGTAACTTATGTTTTATCAGAACAAGGAAGTGATGTTGTTTTTGGTTATTACTCAATTTCAACGATAGGAATATTTCCTGGAGATTTACCAGATTCCTTAATTAAAAAGCTACCCAAATATCAGGTATTGCCTGGAGTATTATTAGGCAGATTGGCAGTAGATGAAAAATATAAGGGAAGAGGATTAGGAGGGTTGCTCTTAATCGATGCTCTGAAACGAACTTTAGCAGTAGGAAAGCAAGTAGCGATTGTTGCCGTAGTGGTTCATGCCAAAGATGATAAAGCCATAAGTTATTATAAGCATTATGGATTCTTGGCATTATCAGAAAACAACTTTAAATTGTTTTTACCCTTAAAAACTATCCAGGGATTACATTTGGAGTAGCTTAAGATGATAGCTATAAATTCTATCATATCGGTATTGCTACTACTTATATGACGTCTCCTGCAGGGATGGGAAAAAATGCGGATAATGTAACCGCTGAGAATCTTAATGAAATACTATATGATCAAAGGCATAGAAATGTTAAGTCTTACATTAATCATGACCAACCCTTATTAAAAAATTTCTTTACTCAATTACTTGATTCTATCGACAAGGGAGGGGAGAATCTTCCGCCTTAACGGAAATATCATTAGGTCTGATTATCAGTAATCAAGCTTAGTAGAATATTTTTGTGTGCTGTTTTTATAGAAAAAACTCTTAGGGATTTTTCCAATCAGGTAAAGGATGATTTGAATAGAAATTGAAAGTTGCAAAAAAATATGTTTCTTTGCCATTTTCATATAAGCACTGCCCATTTCTCATTCTTCACTTCAAAAAAATTGTGGCAACAATGTAATTTTTATAGGCAATTAGTGCGCATTTTATTTAATATTTCCTTAATTTTAAATAAGTATACTTCATATTAAATATTTACTTATGAACAAAAATAATGCCAAACCACGATGTTAATGATAACCACTTGGGAATTAATGTTTCTAAAAAACAATGTACAACTCTATTCCAAAGAGATACTCCCTAAGACTACAACCAAGTACATTTAACAATCATATTGCACTAAATAGTTCTAAATAGCCTATAATTTTATTTTAATTAAAAAACAAAGTGAGTAATTTATGTACGATCAAAAACTTGTATGCCACAGTATCTCAAATATTCTCGCGCTTCCTGAAAAAGGCTACATTCCTCCGAAGGCAGGCTCTTCTTTCTCCGCCGGAGACACTCATGGAAATGCAATTGCTCTAGTAAGATATCTATACGAGGCAGGTATAATTAACATCAGTCAAGATCAATATATTGAATTAATAAAAATTTACGAGATTGACTCCCTTATAAGAGATCGCAGTGCTTTAAACCAAAAGGCTTTACAACGTTTTAGGGATATTTTACGTGACGGATTTTCACATGCCCACGTTCCGAACGGCGTCACTTTACGTTGTTTTGGAGACATGCTTGCAGACAGGGGAAGCAACGATCTTCTTTCCCTGCTTATCTTATTGGAAATGCGTTTGACTTTTCCTGAATTACGTGGCGTTATCCTTCTCTCAAATCATGATAAATGCTTATTAAGTAATTACTTAAGAGGTGCATTAGCCCCTGGAAAAAAATTAACTATGGAGTTATCTCCTTGCAATTCTCTTACTCGATTGAAATGGTTAATTGATAATCACATTGTTTCCTATGAAGAAGTGGAGGGTATGATTCAAAAAGCTTATTTACCTGCACTCAAACTTGTAGATTATGTCCGTAAAGAAGATGGCAGTATTGATATTATGGGTCATGCTCCTTTAACTTTAAGTGCCATAGATAAAGCAATGCATGAATTTCTTCCTTCTAATCACCATAGGGATATCTACGCATCGGTGGATGATGTAACGTATGTTTTAGATCAATTAAACATTATATTTTCTGAGGGTCTAATGGATAAAGAAAGCCCTATGTATAAAGCCCTCACAACACCTTCTTCTGGGACAAATCCAATATATAACTTTATTTGGCCACGTTTGACTGATATTGGTCCAGAAATTAAGGTTCCATCTTATAATTACCGGTTTCGACATGGTCATGATGGCTCGCCTGGAGAAATAAAGATTCATGGGATAACTTATATTGGATATAACAGTATTTTTGGTAAGACCACTCCACAGCAATGGAGACAAGCTGAAAATGCGCAATTAACAATGAGTTGTATAGGGGGCTTATCAGAGCAAAAAATGGTTGAGGATGAAATAAATGAAGCTATTGGTGAGGTTTTTAATGCCGAAATGAGCCCTACAACAATAATTTTAGAGACAGATACCAAAGCATTTCTTCCATCCAATGAAATAGGTAACCCCTCTTTGTCTAACTCATTGACTATGAGTATTCTTGATAATTCAACTGAAGTAGCTGAGCAGGTTCTAATGACATTTAAAACCCTAGCCACCCTTTCTCTTAATAACTATATAAAAAATAGAGGTAGTTACACTCAAACAGATTTAGGGGAGAAACTTTGGATAGGAGTTGCATCGGCCCGTAATTACGTTCGTGGCTTTTTTAAAGCAAGCTTGGTGGATATACCCCAGGTACCCAAAGCTCTTGAATTGAAACAACACATTAATGCTTTAACCGTTGATAACTTAAAGGATAACTGGCCAATTATAGCTCAGAAACTGGTTCAGGCGGAACAGCTAACTCAAAGTGAAGAGTATGTAACTGTTGCCAAAGGAATTGATCAGTATTTTAATACGAATGTATTATCAGATCATACGTTGAAATCTTCCATGCAAAATAGTCACTCTTTATTTTAGTGATTATTGAGGTGACAAAAAGGAATTATGGTTAATTTTTATATGATATTGCCACAGGGATGTGTTCAGACATTTATCTTAAATGATTAAATATTTCAAACCAATGGTCGATAATAACTTGAAAATAACTTCATTTCCAAAGCTAATGAGTGAAACATGAATGATTATGTAGATCAATTTTTAGAAGCGGCTATAGAGCAAGCCAAATTAGGATTAGCCAGTGGTGGTATTCCAATTGGTGCTGTTCTTGTCTACAAAGGAAAAATTATCGGACATGGACATAATCAGCGTGTACAAAAAGGAAGCGCCATTTTACATGGTGAAATGGATGCCTTAGAAAACGCTGGCAGACAACCCGCTGCTGTTTATTCTCAATCCATATTATATACGACATTATCCCCTTGCATGATGTGTACAGGGGCTATCTTGCAATACAAAATCCCCCGAGTAATTATTGGTGAAAATAAAACATTTATGGGCGAAGAGGATCTGTTAAAGGAACGAGGAGTTAAAATAGAGGTGTTACAAAATCCTGTTTGTATCCAGATGATGAAAGAATTCATTACTAAAAATCAAAAACTGTGGAATGAAGACATAGGGGAGTAACCCAGGGCGCCTTTAACAAAGAGCTACACCTACGCTTGCTGCATAGAATCTGTATAATACATCCCTATACTTACCCATCAGAGAATTCGCATTTGAATCACGAGAATCAAACACCTTATACACAACTCGATCCCAATACCATTTTGGATGCAATTGAAAGCATGGGGTTTCTTTGCACAGGCAGCCTACTCGCACTCAATAGTTATGAAAACCGTGTTTATCAAATAGGGATTGAAAATGCTGAGCCCCTCATTGCTAAATTTTATAGACCGAATCGCTGGAGTTCAGCAGCTATTTTAGAGGAACATCAGTTCTCACTTGAATTAGTACAACATGAAATTCCCATTATTGCCCCCCTAATTATCAACGATCAAACCCTACACCATCATCATGATTTCAGATTCGCACTTTTTCCTAGGCGCAGCGGGCACGCACTAGAATTAGATAATAGCGAACAACTAGAATGGATGGGACGCTTTATAGGACGCTTACATAGAGTTAGTGCATGCCAGTCATTTCAACATCGCATTCAATTAAATCCTCAAAGTTATGGCCATGATCCTTACAAGCTTCTCATTGAACAAAGTTTTATTCCTGATTACTTAATACCTAATTTTTGCAAAACAGTCGAAACGGCTTTACAGAAAATAAAGCAGATATTTAAATCTATAGGTCAGGTTGATCAAATACGCTTGCATGGCGATTGTCATGCAGGAAATATATTATGGAGCGAATCAGGTCCTCATATCGTTGACTTAGACGATTGCCTCATGGGCCCTGCGATACAGGATATTTGGATGTTACTTTCAGGTGAACCAAAACAAATGGATTTGCAACTGGAGAAGATTTTACAGGGTTATTGTCAATTTCATGATTTTAACCCGCGTGAACGCCATTTAATTGAAGCATTACGTACACTACGCATGCTGCATTATTCAGGATGGCTCGCAAAACGCTGGGCCGATCCCGCATTCCCTTTGAGTTTCCCATGGTTTAATACGCCTATCTATTGGCAAAATCAGATAATAAATCTCAATGAACAAATTGAATTATTAGAGCAAATTGAATGCTAGCTTGTGGGTCGGACCCTTTGGCCCGACTAACACATTAAGTCACTCAACTCAAATGATCTTTTATGCAAATAGTCAATTTATCTAAAGTAATTATTGCATCAGAGCATAAGTTTCAGAAGTTCTGGATCTAATTAGACACTTACGAAGGTATGACAGCTTGAGAAGCCGCATTGTAAAAAAGTAGATAGGACATTGAGACTACATAATGCAATGATAAACCACGCCAAAATGTTTGCTAGCAATGCGGTTTTTGGATGAGATTTGAGAAGAGGCTTACTTAGGTAATCGCCAAAACCAAGTACACAAAATCGAATAGCGTAGGCGAGCAATAATAAGATAGAAAATACAATCGACCAAACTGGCATATGCAATCCCAGGAAAGCTGAGCCAATATAATCATGACCGGGTCTTGGATAGATATCGAGTAAAGTTTGGCGTGTGCTAATAATTAATAATAAAACGATGGCGAGCAATGTGAGGCCTTCATAACGCATTGAATAACCATTTCGCAAATTGAGAATAACACCAAAGCAAACTCCAAAATAAGCAACTCGTTGTAACAAACAAAGAGGGCAAGGATATTCGCTGTAAACCAATTGCATATACATTGCTGTAGTCAGAATAAATGCCATTGTCGCTAAAATCAATAATGAATAAATGTAATTTAATTGAATTATATTATTTTCAGATGTTAGTCGATGCAGAATGTTTTTAAACACTAATATATCCTCCATAATTTATGTTTGAATCCATGGCATTTTGAATCCATATTCAGGGGAGTAAATTTCAAATAAGAAAAGCCACACAACTAACAACAGTGTTAGGATAAAAAAACTCAGAGCAATACGTTCGCATCGAAACCAAGCGAAAAGTAAAGAAATAAGTAACAGAATAAATATAACAAGCATCATATAGGTATGTACCCATCGATACAATTTTATGAAGATACAACTTGAACCGAATACTATGCAACCTATTATTCAGCTGCATTTTCATTCATTGGACTTTGGTGAATAATCCCGTTATTAGCTCCAAACAGAATTATGATTCAAAGAGAAATTGTCAATTAATGTTCCTATAATTCTGTTTTTTCCCTTAAAAATAAGCGATACTTCTTGCAAAATAAATAGTTCTAAAGTTTATGACGAAAATTAGGCCCTTTCTCAAATGGGCGGGAAGTAAGTACAATTGTTTAAATGAAATTATCTCCTCTCTTCCTCCTGGTCGCCGTTTAATTGAGCCCTTCGCAGGATCGGGGGTAGTTTTTATGAATACAGGTTACTCTTCCTATATTTTAGCGGAAAGCAATCCTGACTTGGTTCAAATCTTCACTACTTTGCAAGAACAAGGGGAAGATTTTGTAAATTATTGCCAGCAATATTTTCAACCTGAAGAAAATTGCAAAGAACAATACTATAAGCGACGAAACGATTTTAACCAATTAAGTTATTCTCATCAGAAATCTGCTTTTTTCCTCTATCTTAATAGGCATGGTTATAATGGTTTATGCCGCTACAATTCTAAAGGTATCTATAATGTTCCTTTTGGCTTGTATACAAAACCTTACTTCCCACGAAAAGAAATGCTCTTGTTTCATCAAAAAAGCAAGCAAGCGCAATTCATCCAAAATGATTTTCGTAACACCTTCAAATTAGCCGAACCGGGTGATGTTATTTATTGCGATCCCCCTTATGTCCCATTATCCTCTAAGACCAAACCCTTACCTTATACTCAAAAACAATTTTCTAAAGAAGATCAGATTGAATTAGCTGAGTTAGCAAGCGCTACCGCCGCAAAAGGGATACCTGTCATTATTTCAAATCACGATACTGAATTTACTCGATATCACTATCAAAAAGCCAAAATCAAAAGTTTTTCTGTTTCTCGCTGGATTAATTGTAATGCGCAAGGGCGACAGCCCGTGAAAGAATTAGTTGCGGTTTTTACCAAGTAGTATGTCGGGCAATTTATTGCCCGACATACGTTTTAAGAACTATATATTGAGTTTTAATTAGTGGAATGTTGATCTTTATGATCTTTTATAAAGAAGGCCAGTATAGTAACTAACAATAATGAAATCGGTAGTATGGATAAAGCCACTTGATAATCTTCAACAGTATAGATGTGCTCACCACCAACTATTCCGCTATCACCAAACGTATCAAGTAATTTACCCACTAGTGGTTGAAAAACAACCCCACCAAGAGTAACAATCATATTAGTTGCAGCAAATACTGTCCCTGATAATTTAGCGCCACTACACTCTTTCGCCATAATAAACACAATAATTTCTGTAGCGCTAAAAACACCATATAAAAACAGTAAGATGTTCAAGGATAAATAAGATAAACCAGGCCAATATAGAACTATACTGATGCATATCAGCGAGAGAATGGCTCCAATTACCAAGGGAAGAACGCGCCTACCCGATCTATCCGATAAATAACCCGCAATAGGAGCACCAACGGCCCAACCTAAAAAGACCGCAGATACAGTTCTAGCAGCTTCAACCTTAGTTAAATTATGCGCTTGTTCTAAATAGGTTTTACCCCAAAGCTCGCCAAAAACAGATAGAGAAGTATATAAACAAGCACCCACAAAACCAATCAACCATACTTCAGGCGACATCAATACTTTCAGCACATTATGAAAGAACTCTGGTAATGGGTATTTATTCGGTTGATATCCTTCTGGTCCATCTCTAACGACAAGGAACATCACAACGGTTAGACCTAAACCAATAAAGGCAATCATAAGTAAGACTTGTTCCCAGCCCATGCTGACTGACCACTCAGTTATTTTTACTTCCCCATAAACTAGCCCTAACATACCTAAAGTAGTAATTAGACCAGCAACTAAGGAAAAATAGCGACGTGGTAACCAATGTAACGCTAAAGATAAAACACCAACAAATGCAAAAGAAGAACCAAATCCAACTAGGAATCTTCCCGAACCGACAAGGAACATGGATGAAGTTAAAGTGAACATCCAGGAACCAGCAGTACAGCATATACAAGCAAAAGTGAGTAGCCGTCTAGGGCCAAACCTATCCATCAGCATCCCTACAGGTAATTGCATAGGTGAATATGCAAAGTAGTACAATGCTGAAATCTGTCCAAAAGTAGTGGCAGATATATGTCCCAACGCAATACTTAATTCTGTTTGTAAAGCACCAGGTATAATCCTAAGAATAAATTCATAGCAATAAAACACTGCGCCAACAAAACAAACTAGAATGCCAAAGAGAGTTTGTTTTTTAGTAATCATATTATTTAGGTGCATGAGCATGAGTTTCTTTTAAAAAGAAAGTTAATATAGCTGCAATCAATATGCCTAATGGAATGATAGACAAAGCAAATTGATAATCATCAACCGTATATAACCTCTGTAAGTTATCTATTGTTGCCCCAGTAATAGCGGCATCCCCTATATGTGCTGACAGACTAAAATCTAATAAGTGTCCGACTAAAGGCTGAAGGAACATAGCACCTAGCATAACAATCATATTTGTTACTGCCATTGCTGTACCCGCAGCTTCACCAGGACTTAACTCTCTTCCTACAGCAAACACTATAGCCTGCGCACTGTAGAGCAACCCCAGTAAGAACATCAAAATTTGTACATTAAACTCACTTAATCCAGGGAAATATAAAATAATCATCATGATTATTGCAGCCCCAGTCGCTCCAAAAAGCATGGGGAATTTGCGGCGAGCTAGTTTATCTGAAATATAACCCATTACAGGTGCACCGATAATAAAGCCCAAAAACAGTAGTGAATTAGCTAGGCCGGCGGCATGAGATGACAAGCCATGAGCATGCTTTAAATAGGGAATACCCCAAAGTTCGGCAAATACAGTAGTAGGTAAATAAACTAAACAGCCATACATGCCATTAACCCAGATTTGTTTATTCCTGATGATAATACCCAGATCTATCATCCCTTTTTTAATACTGGGAACGGTACCACTCTGACGATGCTGGCCTTTTTTATCATAAATTCCCATCCAAAGAACAATAGTTAACCCTATACCAAAAAATGCAGTTATATTTAGAGTCTTAATCCAACCTAATTGATCAACGAAGAGCTCAAGAAAATTATCTCCTAACATAGCGCCAATTGGGCCTAAAGCTGAGGTCATACCTGAAACCATAGCCAATCTATTTTCAGGCAACCAGATAGTAGCGAGCTTTAATACACCAACAAACGCAAAGGCTGAACCAAAGCCGACTAAAAAGCGGCCTGTTGCGGCTATCCAAAATACGGTGGTACTAGTAAAAAGAAATGTTCCAAGCACGCAAATAAAACAAGCAAGAGTTAATAATCTTTTCGGGCCGAACCTGTCAAGGAGAACTCCTACAGGTAACTGCATAGGAACATAAGCAAAGTAATAAATCGATGACAGTAGGCCATAACCCGTCGCATTTAAATCAAAATGTTCGCGTAATGAATTTTCCATCACACTGGGTGCAATGCGCAATAAATACTCATAACTATAAAATATGGCTCCTAGTCCACAAATGAGCCATCCAATCATGGTGTAATCTCTACGGTTTTCAAAATGCAAGATCATCTCCTTAACAATAAGGTCAAGCACGGCCAAACACTCCTCATAGAAGAAGAGATTAATTTTGACCTCTCTTTTTTTTTTATTATTACTTTAAATTCTTAACTTGACTCACACCACTTGCTATAGCAGCTTGAGCCACGGTAGTTGGAACTCTTTCTCTTAAACGAGGATCTATTGGCTTTGGAATAATATAGTCAGGACCAAACTCCCAATTAGCAACTCCAGGGTAATTATCCTTCACTACCTGAGGAACAGGCTCATGCACCAGTTGACGAATTGCTTCAACTGCAGCAATCTGCATCGCTTGATTAATACATGTCGCACGATCAGCTAACGCGCCACGAAAAATATATGGAAAACATAATACATTATTTACTTGATTTGGATAGTCGCTTCGTCCAGTTGCTATAACTAAATCATTACGTATTTGATGAGCAACCTCTGGCCTAATTTCTGGATCAGGATTAGATAAAGCAAAAATAATGGGTTTTGGAGCCATTAGGTTTAATAAGTGCCCATCTAACAAATCAGGCTTAGCAACCCCAATAAAAACATCGGCATCCACTAAAGCATCCGCTAAGGTGCGACAGTCAGTAGTCCGTGCAAAAGCAAATTTATAAGGATTTAAATCAGTACGCCCCGAATGAATGACTCCTTTTGTATCAAGAAGTAACATATTTTTCTTATCAGCACCTAAAGCAACCAGTAGTCGCATAGAAGCAATACCCGCTGCTCCTGCACCTATACATACGATTTTTGCTTCAGATAATTTTTTTTGTTGTAATTCAAGAGCATTCAACAAACCGGCCGCAACTACTATAGCAGTACCATGTTGATCATCATGAAATACAGGTATATTTAACTGCTCAATCAATGCTTGTTCTATTTCAAAACATTCAGGAGCCTTAAGATCTTCCAGATTAATACCACCAAAAGTGGGTGAAATCCGTTTTGCCGTGGAAATAAATGCTTGAGGATCATCTGCATCGATTTCAATATCAAAAACATCTAGGCCAGCAAAGCGTTTGAATAAAACAGCCTTACCCTCCATCACGGGTTTACTAGCTAACGGACCAACGTCACCTAGGCCCAGAACAGCAGTGCCATTGGTTATCACCGCGACTAAATTACCTTTATTCGTATATCGATACGCATCTTCTGGCTTCTCAGCTATAGCAAGAACAGGCGCCGCAACACCTGGAGTATAAGCTAAAGATAAATCCTCTTGAGAATCCGTTGGTTTTGTGACAGTAAGACACAGTTTTCCTGGAATAGGAAACTCATGATAGTCCAGCGCACGCTGCTTTAATACATCATTATCCAAAGTGCTCATTTTCTCTCTTCTTAGACCACCAATAAAACTAAGCTCAAGCGACGCTATGACTTTTAGCTCACCCAGAAAAAAGGCACAATAATTATGTGCCTTCTTTAATTAATACCTATGAATCTTATACCCAGCGTCTACTATGCTTTATCTTTTGCTGAAGCTTGAGCAGAACGCATGTTATAACGATCACGGAATTTCTGAACACGTCCACCAGTATCGACCAGTTTTTGTTTACCAGTATAAAAAGGGTGGCATGCGGAGCATACTTCAACGCTCAAATCTTTACATAAAGTTGAACGAGTCTGAAACACATTACCACAACTGCATGTGACTTCAACTGTTTTATAATCAGGATGAATTGCTTCTTTCATAATACTACTCTCTTTTTAATGAGTATCGCCACCTGAACCTGTTGTCAAGCACCATACTCTATACAAATGACACAAAACAATAACAGAAAAATTTCTGCAAATCAATTTTTTCTGCCTGAGTGAATTAATTCACTTTTTAATTCTAGTTTATTGTCTGAAAAATTCAATCCGCCTTATAGTCAAGCTCAACCCATACTGGAGTATGATCCGAAGGTCTTTCTGCTTTGCGCGGCTCTTTGTCTATCTTAGATTGTAAGCACAAAGAATTTAAAGAATCACTTAGTAAAACATGATCGATGCGCAAACCTCTATTTCTTCTAAAAGCAACAGCTCGGTAATCCCACCAACTAAATAACTTTTCTTCTTGTTCAAAACTTCTAAAACTATCATGCAGTCCTAAGTTTAAAAGAGTACGAAAAGCCTGTCGTTCTGCATCACTAACTAAGACTGAACCAACCCATTCCGCAGGATCATGCACATCCCTATCTTCAGGTGCTATATTAAAATCACCTACTACCGCTAATTTAGGATATAAAGTTAGTTGTTGTTGTATAAAGGCCGTCACCTTCTCTAACCAACTTAATTTATATTGATATTTTTCGGAGGTAAGCTCTGCCCCATTGGGTACATATAAGTTAATTATTCTTATACCCTCAATTGTTGCCACCAAGATACGCCGTTGGGGATCGTCTAATCCATGGATATCAGTAATGACTTCCGTTATAGGATAACGACTAACAATAGCCACCCCGTTATAAGTTTTTTGTCCAGAAAAAGCTACATGGTAATTTTGATCAGTAAATGCAGTAACTGGAAAATTTTCATCTGTTAATTTAGTTTCTTGCATAGCAAGCACATCGACTTGCGAAGTCTCCAACCATTGCAATACTTGCTCGAGTCTAATCTTTAATGAATTGACATTCCAACTGGCTAGTTTAAACACTCAAATCTCCCCTGTATTCAATCAATAAGGGAGCATGATCAGACAAACGTGCTTCTCGAAAAATGCGACTATCAACTACATATTCAGTTAAACCAGGAGTAATCACCTGATAATCAATTCTCCACCCAACATTTTTTTCCCATGCACGACTTCGATAAGACCACCAAGTATATTGTTCTTCCTCTTGATTATGAACTCTGAATGCGTCGACAAATCCCATAGGGCCAAATAGCTCATCCATCCAAGCTCGTTCTTCAGGCAAAAAGCCAGAATTTTTCTGATTTCCTCGCCAATTTTTCAAATCTATTTTTTTATGGGCAATATTATAATCACCACAAATAATTAGTTCACGTCCTTCATTTTTCAAATTCATTAGATGCTTGGCAAATTGATCAAGAAAATTATATTTCACCCCTTGTCTCTCGTCTCCGCTGGTGCCGGAGGGTAAATAAAGAGAAATGATGCTTAATTTAGGATAATCAAACTGTATGTAACGCCCTTCCTTATCGCAAGAGTCAAATCCCATACCTTTCACCACACGCTCTGGTTTACGACGCGCGTAAATAGCTACACCACTATACCCTTTCTTTTCAGCGTCAAAATATTCGCAATAATAATCACGAGGATAATAAACCTCTTCTGGCACTAATTGTTCTGTCTGAACCTTGGTTTCTTGAATACAAACAAAATCGGCATCTTGCTCTGCTAACCACTCAAAAAAGCCATTACGGGCAGAAGCACGTATACCATTAGCATTAAAACTAATAACTTTCATTATTCTCTTAGCCTCTTGTTATTTATAGCAATTCGTCCCAAGCGTTCCCCCAAATATTTTGCCAAAGTCATTTCTTCATGGCTTATTGGTTGATCATTTGCCACCCCAGAAACATGGGTCACGCCATAAGGCGTTCCTCCTGATTGAGTATCGTTTAAAGCAGACTGAGTATAAGGAAGTCCTACTATGATCATCCCCTGATGTATTAAAGGCAGCATCATACTAATTAAAGTACTTTCTTGGCCACCATGCATACTTGCTGAGGAAGAAAAAACACAAGCTGGTTTATCTACTAAATCCCCCGACAGCCATAACGAAGAAGTACCGTCCAAAAAGTATTTTAAAGGAGCTGCCATATTGCCAAAGCGAGTAGGGCTACCCAATGCTAACCCATCACAATGACGCAAATCATCCAAAGTAACATAAGGCGCTCCTGTATCTGGAACAGCTTTATCTACAGTCTCACAGGTAGTGGAAACAGGAGGAACAGTCCGTAATCGAGCTTCTATTCCAGAATTACTTTCTATACCGCGAGCAATATATTGTGCTAATTGTGCGGTTGAACCTGTTCGAGAATAATATAAAACTAAGACATAAGGATCAGACATCAATCAGCTCCAATTTTTTTAAATGATGAGAGAGTATACCCAAGATACTTCAAAATGGTAGGTTTTGCCTCTGATTTAGCGTTTACGTATCAAAATCCAATTTGAAAAAAATCATTCCAATCTAACTCTTAGTTCTACGTCCTGCGACTTGTTCGCGGGATCTAAAACTGTAGCAAGAGCACTAGATTCCGCGGGTAAACCGCGGAACGTAGGGATGTCAAGGATTTTTTCATAAGAAGGCCTCTCATAACGCCAATCATATTAAACTGACCACTAAGTTTTTTATCAACTTCATAGCATTAAGGATAAAATTGGACAATAATTTAATTGCTGCCAATATTAAGGTAATAACTTATGAATTGGAAAAATCGCTTAATGGATCGCTGGTATGCCTGCGATCGTTTTGCTCGCTTTGTTATCCAACATTTTATCCAGGACGAATGTGCTTACATTGCTTCCGCCTTAGCCTTTGCCAGTTTGCTCGCAGTAGTGCCATTAATGTCGGTAGGTTTTACCGTGTTTTCTTCATTTCCGGTATTTCATGGTCTGGCTGATCCAGTGCAAAATTTCATTTTTGATAATTTTGTCCCATCCACTGGTAAAATAGTGCAGGGGTATTTACAACAATTTTCTTCTCAGGCCACCAAATTATCAATCTTTGGCATAATATTTTTAATGTGTACCGCTCTATTAGTCATGTTTACTATAGAAAGAGCAATGAATAAAATATGGCGAGTATCCTCCTCCAGACATGGTTCAGCCGCATTTTTACTGTATTGGGCTATTTTGTCTTTAGCTCCCATCTTATTAGGATTAAGCCTGGCAGCAAGCTCTTACCTATTTTCTATTCCGTTACTCGTCAATCATCCAGCCCCTTCATTTTTACTCCATTGCGCCCCATTCATTTTTTCTTTAATAGGATTCTCGTTTTTATACGTAATAGTACCCAACTGTTCAGTCAAAATTCGCCATGCTTTTGGTGGAGGCTTAATTGCTGCAATATTGTTTGAAACAGCAAAAAAAGGATTTGCTTATTTTCTAAGTAATTTTAATGCTTACGAATTGCTCTATGGAGCTTTTGCAGCAATACCTTTATTTTTTATTTGGGTGTATTGGGTATGGATTATTACTCTTTTGGGTGCCGAAATCAGTTATGCTTTTTCTGTTCATCACCAAAGAAGGAGTGGTACGTCTCTAGATGGTTTTTCTCATGCATTACTCTGGTTATATGAATTGTGGATAGCTCGGCAAAATGGTAAAGGATTAACCTTTAATGAGTTAATTGATGTGTGTAACCAACCTTTCGCTGTAGATGTAGATGAAATGCTTAATGTGCTGATTCGGCACGAATTGATTCATGCAACGGCAGATGGGCATTATATGTTAAGTCGCGATCTCAATGAGATTTCTCTCTATACTTTAACACAATTATTACCTTATCGTCTCCCTACTCATCTAGAACTACACTATTCTAAATCGTCTATTGTGGAACAATGGAGAGCAGTGTTTAAACAGCATGACAAGGAATTACAGAAATCTTTAGATATCAACTTGGAGGATTTATTTAAAAAGTAGGCTGACCGTGGGCTTATTAGCAGGTGTAGGTCGGGACAAAGGGCCCAACCTACGTTACAAAAGCTTAAATTGACGCCTATGATCTCTTAATTAAAGAATATAACGAGCTAAATCCTCATCGGCTACTAACGCATTAAGATTTTTATCAACGTAACTTTTATCAACGTGTACTATTTCGCCAGATTTATCTGTTGCCTCAAAAGAAACTATTTCTAATAAACGCTCCATCACTGTATATAAACGTCGGGCTCCTATATTTTCCATACGTTCATTCACCTGCCATGCAACCTCGGCAATACGTCGGATACCCGTATCATCAAAAGTAAGTTGTAGCCCTTCAGTTTCCATTAGAGCAGTATATTGCAATGTTAATGAGGCAGTAGGCTCCGTAAGAATACGCACAAAGTCCTCTACGGATAACGCAGACAACTCTACGCGAATTGGTAACCGACCTTGCAATTCCGCAATTAGATCAGATGGCTTGGCAACATGAAATGCACCAGAAGCAATGAAGAGAATATGATCCGTTCTGACCATTCCATATTTAGTAGTTACTGTTGTTCCTTCCACCAAGGGTAATAAATCTCTTTGTACTCCCTCACGAGACACATCACCGCCGCTAGTTTCAGAACGTTTCGCTACTTTATCCAATTCATCAATAAATACGATACCATTTTGCTCAACACTTTCTATTGCCTTAGACTTAATATCTTCTTCATTAATTAACTTTGCAGCTTCTTCTTCGCGTAATATTTTCATTGCCTTGGCAATAGTCATTTTACGTGTTTTGGTTCTGTGCGTACCTACTTGTTGAAACATGGACTGCAATTGACTGGTCATTTCTTCCATACCTGGTGGCGCCATAATTTCTATACCTATAGGAGAAGCAGCCACATCGATTTCTATTTCATTATCATTCAAGGTACCTTCGCGCAATTGCTTGCGAAACACTTGTCTCGCTGTACTGTCTTTTTCTACAGGAACTAATGATCCGCGCGCAGGGGGAAGTAATACATCTAAAACGCGTTCTTCAGCAGCATCTTCAGCCAAATGCTCCACTTTTTTCATTGCCGCTTCACGTTCTTGCTTTATAGCAATGTCAGCTAAATCACGAATAATAGAATCAACATCTCGTCCTACATAACCTACCTCAGTAAATTTCGTTGCTTCTACCTTAATAAAAGGGGCATGCGCTAATTTAGCTAAACGACGAGCAATCTCTGTTTTTCCCACTCCTGTTGGACCTATCATTAATATGTTTTTAGGCATTATTTCATTACGCAAAACAGGATCTTTTATTTTCATTCGGCGCCAACGATTGCGTAATGCAATAGCTACTGCTCTTTTAGCATCATCTTGGCCAATGATGTGCTTATCTAATTCTTGTACTATTTCGCGAGGTGTCATCACCATACTGTTATATGCTGTTGTCATTGTTTAATTCTTCTATAGTTAAATTTCTGTTAGTATAAATGCAGATATCACCAGCAATATTTAATGCTTTCTCTACTATTTCTTTGGCTGATAATTTGGTATTTTCCAGCAATGCTCTAGCTGCAGCTTGAGCAAACGGTCCACCAGAACCAATAGCAATTAAACTTTCTTCTGGTTCAATTACATCCCCGTTACCCGTAATGATTAAGGAAGATTTACTATCGGCTACGGCAAGAACTGCTTCGAGACGACGTAATATCCTATCCGTACGCCAATCTTTAGCCAGCTCCACGGCAGCTCTTACTAAATGCCCCTGATGCATTTCCAATTTACGTTCAAAACGCTCAAAAAGGGTGAACGCATCTGCTGTTCCACCCGCAAATCCTGCAATCACTTGATCTTTATAAAGTCGTCTCACTTTGCGAGCATTACCTTTCATTACAGTATTGCCCAGAGTAACCTGACCATCTCCGCCTATCACTACGTGATTGCCTCGTCTTACGGATAATATTGTTGTGCCACGAAATTGTTCCAAAATTAAATCCTCAAATCATGCTGAAAAACTATAGGTGGGGGTTATAAGGAAAAATTCAATAGTAGAACTGAATAAAATATTATGTTTACTTAAACTAGTGTGAAAAGAAACGGACCAGTGAACAGTTAATGGCGTCAATTTCACGAGTAGGTTATACAAGATTAATTGTAGCCTGGTCGCTTGCAACCAGGCTACATCTTTAAGTTGATGCGATGAAAGAAATACCATGAGACAGAGGAGCTAAATTTAAATGTTCTGCGATACTTTGCCCCACATCTGCAAAACTGTCACGACGGCCTATAAAACACTCTTTAACGTTGGGCCCATAAGCCAAAACGGGAATATGTTCACGAGTATGATCGGAACCTGGAAAAGTAGGATCGCAACCGTGATCAGCGGCAATTAAAACCAAATCATCAGGTTGCAACAAGGCATCTAATTCAGGAAGTCGAGCATCAAACTCCTCAAGAGCATGTGCATAACCAGCAACATCGCGTCGATGTCCATAGGAAGAATCAAAGTCTACAAAGTTAGTGAACACTAAACTTCCTTCAGGAGCAGTCTGCATGGCAGCAATGGTTGCATCAAATAAAGCCATGTTGCCATCTGCTTTGATTGTTTGAGTAATTCCCTGATGAGCATAGATGTCTGCGATTTTTCCTATAGCAATTACTTCGCGGCCTGCATCTTTAAGATAATCCAACAACGTTTTTTCTGGAGGTAATGTGGCATAGTCTTTACGATTCCCAGTTCTTTTGAAAGAACCTGGCGCACCAACAAATGGACGTGCTATTACACGCCCAATCTGATACTCATCAACCAGATCGCGGGCAATCTCACACACCTCATATAAACGCTCTAAACCAAATGACGGTTCATGAGCAGCAATTTGGAACACGCTGTCTGCAGAGGTATAGACTATAGGCTTACCTGTACGGATATGTTCTTCGCCCAACTCCTCCAAAATAGTGGTACCAGAAGCATGTTTTTCTCCTAATACTCCAGGTAATCCAGCCTTTTTAATGAATGCATCAATTAGTGGTTGTGGAAAACAATGAGGTTGATCAGGGAAATAGCCCCACTCAAAAGTGACAGGAACACCGGCAAGCTCCCAATGTCCGCTTGGAGTATCTTTTCCTAAACTTTGTTCTACAGCGTAGCCATAATATCCTACGGGCTGAGGAAAAGTCGCTAGATCAACGAAGCGCAAACCAGAACTGGCCATAGCCGCGTGATAAAGGCCTAATTTGGATAAATGAGGCAGGAGCAACGGCCCTTGACGAACGCCTTGAATATCTCCTTCACCTCGTTCACAGGCTTCATGTATATGAACAAAGGTATTTGCCCCCTCATCTCCATAACGAGACGCATCAATACTCGCGCCTATCCCAAAAGAATCCATTAACAAAATGCAAATACGCCCAGACATATTAAAATTCAACCTGACGACAACGAGTCTCTTTTAATCCCCACAAAATTAAGAAAGCAATTAACAAACCTACAGGTAAAATAGTAGCTGCATATTGATATGCATCTAATTGATACACCGGTATACCATTGATTAAGTGCATTCCACCATAATTAGTTAATAAAACACTAAATAAGTTTTGATAAACCAGGAAACCGCCCTGGGTTAAAATAGAAATTACACTCACGGCTGTTGCAGTCATTGCCGGAGAACTACTTTCAGCAACCAAGGCATAACTAATAACTTGAGCTGAAGTAAATAAACCTAATAAGAAAAATAATACCGCCATAGTGTTATAAGAAACAGGAAGATACAAAACAGCGAATAAGGTAAACATAGAAGCAACAACACCGGCCTTCATGGGAAGCACTCTCAAACCTATTTTATCGGATATCCAACCTATTAAAGGAGAGCCAATGATTGCCCCCAAAAATATCATTCCATTAATTACAGAGGCTTGTTCAGAACTAACACTCAAACGTTGCTCTAGATAAAGAGTCCCCATCATAGCGCCAAATACAGCTATAGCCATATTCATTAAGCTGGTATAAAGCGCTGCTCGTAAATACTGAGTATTGAAATAAGCCTTCTTAGCTGCTGTTAAAACATCGATAGGTTTACCCTCTTTCTTCACAGCAATTTGAGGTCTTTCTTTTATCCAGAAAAACATCAGCACTAGCATTGCAAATCCAAGGATACCGATATCTAAAACTGCCTGGCGCCAGCCAACATAAGCAACCAATTTAGTCAAAGGGTATTGTGCAACCATTCCACCAGTCATTGCTACAGTAACAATGGCTCCGGTGACCAAAGCCATGCGCTTAGGAGGAAACCAATGAGAAGCTAAACGTACTGGTCCTAAAAAGCAAAAAGCGCTGCCTATACCGGTAATAAAACGACAGAACAAAGCCATATAAAAAGAATGCGAATAAGCCAAAATAAAAGTACTGATAACGCAGAAAAACATAGCAATCAGTATGGTATTCTTAATGGAATAACGATCAAGAACCATACCAGCAACAAACAAAAAAATCACGTTAGATAAATAATAAATACTTGATAAATAAGCCATTTTGTCGGCTTGTATTTGGAAGTCCTGCATAATACTGGCAGCAATAGAAGCAAACATATTTCCTTGAATAAATTCATAAAAGAAAAACATTGTTGCTGCAAAACACACCAACCAAGGTAATAATAACGATTTGAGGTCATCAGCCCCTCTGTATTCATCTACCATATGCTGCATTACCACTCCTCACTTTTGTCTTTTGCAGTACGTTTCTCGGGTCATTAACACGGCAACTAAAGCTGTCACAGCAGCAATAGGGAACATCCACATAGCGAATTGAAAATTAGCAACAGTGTATTGTGCATCCGCTATTTCAGCATGGTGGGTCATAAGCCAACCAAAAAGGACTTGGCCTACTGCCCCTCCCCCCATAATAATTACTGAGGAAACTCCAGTGGCAGCGCCCGTGTTTTGTTCTTCATTACTTTCAGCCACTAAAGGATAAGAAATCACTTGGGTACTCGTAAAAAAACCTAATGCAAAAAAGATAATACTAAGCATCATCTGAGATAAGACTATACCTAGGAATAAAGGAATGATGGTAATTAAGGTTGCGACAGCACCAAATATCATTAATGGCTTCCGACGCCCATGAGTATCAGATAACCATCCAACCACAGGACACCCAATTACACTGCCCATAAAAATCAGACTAACGACGTTACTCGCAGCAATATCAGATAAATGATGAGCTGCCTGTAGATAACTAGCTCCCCACAAAGCACATAAAACCATAATGGGTAAATTAAGAAGAGAAGTATAAACACCCGCCAACCAATTTTGAGGATTAGCTAATGCTTTTATAAAATTAGACATTACCTGGCCTTGATTGGCATCAATTTTTTCTGGAGCGTATTCTGGTCTATCTTGAACAATAAAGTATATCCATCCCAATATTACAACACCAACGGCCCCATCAATTAATAAAGCCCTGCGCCATCCTAAAAGCTCATTGAGATAAGCAAAGGGAGTATGAGCCATCATACCTCCTAGAAAGGCCATGGTCACTAATGAGCCAATAACTAGAGCCTGTCTACGTGGAGGAAACCAATGAGATACCAATACCACGCAGGACAAAAAGCAAAACGCATTCCCTATCCCAGAAAGAAAATGGAAAAACGAAGCCAAAACAAATGAATCAGTAATAGCAAAACCTGTGGTACCCACGACACAAACCAACATAGCAGCTAGAATAACACGTCGTGTGGAAAAACGATCGAGAATAATACCTGCTGGTAACAGAAATAAAATATCAGCCCATAAATAAGTGCTAGACATCCAGCTTAGTTGTGCTGCATCAAGATGAAACTCATCACGTAAAGGTTGGTTAATTACATCGAAAATATTGAGTTGAAAAAATTCATAAAAAAAGAAAAGACCTGCAGAAAGACACACGATCCATGCCATCAAATCCCCACGAGGTACCCAAACCCTCGATTCTACTGCAATGGAATGTGACACGGTTACTCCTCATAGTTTAGGTCTAAAAGTTGCGGCACATTATATCAAAATTTAAATAAGATTGGTATCTTTATTGAACAATGGCTTGTTTGTAGCACAAACACCTGCTTCCTGATGCTTATAATGCAACCGACATGTGGCTACATAAGATTCATTGCCACCTATAAATACCTGTTCTCCTTCACTCACTACTTGCCCTTCAGAGTTAATTCTCAGGTTCATAATAGCTTTACGTCCACAATGACAAATAGTTTTTAATTCAATCAATTCGTCTGCCCAAGCCAGTAGGAATTGACTTCCTGTAAATAGCTCTCCTTTAAAATCGGTACGTAAACCATAAGCTAAAACAGGAATAGATAGCTTATCGGTAATTTCAGTTAATTGATAAACCTGTTCACGAGTCAAAAATTGCGCTTCATCGAGGAGAATACATGCATATTGCTGCCCTTGTCGATGCAATTTGATGGTTATTTCGTACAAATCATCGTTTTCAGTAAAAGCAAACGCTTGTTCTGATAATCCAATGCGAGAACAAATAGTACCGTATTGATATCTTGTATCAATAGAAGGAGTAAACAATAAAGTATGCATTCCCCGTTCCCTGTAATTATGGCTTGACTGCAATAATACGGTGCTCTTTCCTGCATTCATTGCGGCATAATAAAAATAAAGTTTTGCCATAAATTGGGTTTCGCAGTAGAAAATACAGTTACTTTAACTCATGTTGAGAGGATAAACCATTTTAAGTTGATGACGCTAACAATTTAATACTGGGCAATGAAGTAAAAGCATTTGCTCTTGCTTGTATTTAATAGTCTTAATTAAAGTAAATTGAGAAAACAGCTTAGGAGGAATCTGTGTCACAATTTTGGAATTAATCACAAAATAATTATCTACACCATTGGATAATAACTGACACAATTTTTCAACAGATTGTGTGGATTTTGCTTTGCCCGAAGAATAAAATTGAGCGGAAAACTCTGTTCTGTCTCCCCAATAAACAAGATTAGATCCTGGGGTAGGTTGTAGCTTAATCCATGCATTAATGACAGGTTTTTGGGTTTTCGCTATCCAATCAGGTTGAATCATGAAAGTTAGAGTACCTATTAAACAAAAGACCCCACTAATAGCAGACAATTCAATGACCCATTGACTATTATGGAGCGATTGATTTGAGCGCCTCCAAAGTTCTGCAAAAAGCAAAGCAAATACTGGTAAAGAGGGAAAAACGTAAGGATAAATAATATTACCGGCAAAGGTAAAAAAAACTAATGGAGCAATGGTACAAAGAGTCCAATAACATAGCCATCCATCTTCATCACGGAATAATACTGGTAATTTCTTCCCATGCGCGATTAGCCACTTACCGGCCACCAGACACCATGGAAATGTTCCTGCTATGGCAAATAGCCAGATTATCCCCTTAGGTGCATGGTGAGCTGCTCCGTACTTATCCCCTGTCCACCCAGGAACTAAAAAACGGTTGAAATGTTCGCCAATAATAAAATAATTTAAAAAGCCTGGAGTACGTAGTTCAGCAAGAACATACCAGGGAAGTGCTATAGCTAAAAGAAGTAGAGCCCCCTTAATCCAAGGTAGATTACACCACAAATTACGCCATTGTTTGCGTAATAAAACCCAAAAGAAAATAGGCATGCCTACTAAAATTAGGACTAATGGGCCTTTCGCTAATAAACCTAACCCCAAACCAATAAAAAAAACATAAGACCAGAGTTTGCTTTTAGCCACTACTGCATGCCAAAAAGCGACTAATGACAGAGTGCAACAAAAAGTTAAAGAGGGATCGGTCATTACAGTACCGGCCTCTAGAAAAAAGAATAACATGCCTGCAAGAACTAGAACGGCCACTAGAGCCACGTCAAAACCACTATGCTTTTTAGCTAAATTCCAAATCAATCCCAAAATCCCTATGGATAATAGCAAACTAGGCAAACGAACCGCCAATTCATTAATACCAAAGAATTTCATCGATGCAGCGGAAAACCAAGTTGATAAAGGCGGCTTAGCCCAAAATGGCACGCCATAATCATGCAATAAATTAACCCAATTACCTGTTTCCAACATTTTTCGCGCTATTTCACCATATCGTGCTTCTGTAGTGTCATTAAGAGGAATGAAATAACTAGCAATAATTCGACATAAAAGAAGAAAAATTAATACAAATAATGTCTGATTAACGAATCTTTGATAGATCAAACGGTCATTTTTGGCATCCACTGTAAACCTCTATTTTTTCTGCTCAATCAGAACAGAGAGTAACTTTATATAATAAACTAGAAAATTAAACTGTCATTTTACCTTTTCACACCTTGAATACCAAATTTTTCTCGTCGTCGACGTTAGATACTAGGCAATCTATCAATAAACACGGAAAAAGCAATCGAGCGATCCGAGCCGTGCGCGTCAGCAAGCGGGTAAACCAAGACAATATCCGCTTCCTTACGGTCGCGGCTCGGATTGTTCCTGAGGTTGTTGAGAAGTTACGATGTCAGATAGTAACTTTTTGTTTATAAAACATTTTTACAAAAAACACCCTAAGTCAATTTCATCATCTTAATTATTTAATAACAAGTAACGGCTATAACTTACTGATTTCAAAAAGTTTTAATAAAAATATAAATTGTATAATGAAAATACATGACGACTGGTTTAGTTTAGTTTACACTGATTTCTGTAAGATGGACTTACATTATTTTCTTAGGAATTAGGAGAGATAACATGACGTTAGTTTTAAAGGAACTAAAAGATTTAAAAGCGCATTTAGCTGCCACCATACGGATCCTATGGCATAAGCATATAGGAAAAGAGATATCTGAAGGAACTCCAGAAGAAGAATTAATAAATCAACTCCATAACACTAGAAGAAATGAATTTTTCTATTTATGGGGTGTGATTAACGAATTAGAAGCACGAATAAAAGAAGATAAGCAAGGAACTGAAAAACCTTATGTAGAGATATATTATGGGGCTCTATATACTGCTATAAAACACATAGAGCAGAATTTATATTTTTGGGAATACGATGGCTTACTTAAAGAGCGCCTAGAAATGGCCTTAAGAAACGACACCGAAGAAGTTATCGATACCAATACTCCAGATAATTATCAATTCGTCGGCTTCTATAGTTCTTTAAACGCTTTTTTAAGACTCATTTTTAAAGAGAATGATTCAAGAAACGGCTTAGCCCCTTCTAGAACCCTTGCTCCTAACACTCTTTCTAAAATCCCTCCAGAGAAATTAGCCGAGTTCGTCCACATCAGTTATCAGTTCGAAGAGGAAGCACAAAATGCAATTCATGCACGTTATCTTGGTGATGGAGCAACTGAAGCTAATTCCGATAACTATAGATCCCCCAAAGATATTCCCATCCCAGCTATTATTGAGTTGACGTCGTTTCAAAACTTGAAATACGATCTTGATGAGTTAATTCGAAAAGAACTCGGAAAAAAAGGGGTTCGTGACATATATAAGCTTACTAATCTAAATAGAATCAGACAACTTGAAACGCTTGAGGCAGTAGCGAATAAGCTCGAGTCCACTAAATCATCAGCGATTAGCGAAGGCGAGAAAAGAACAATTCTTGCAGGATTCATGTTGATGGTTCGCGAAGACATTGGCCACAATGAATATAAAAAAGTTCCTTTTAATCCTGATTTACTTCCTCCTCCTACCCCATTCTCAGATAATCCAGTGCTCCATACAGGGCTAACTAAGATACTAAAAATGAAGGACATGAAACCTGAAGATGCCGAAGCGTTAATCACCGCAGCGAAGAATTTTATGGTGTTCATGACGGTTGAGCAAGATGACAGCGACAGTGCGATACAAGAATGTACTAGAACCAATCATATGTTTTCAAAAATTGCTGGGTTTGGTGTAAGTAATGTTTTGAGTTTCATGCAAACATTAATTAAATCTGCTCGTAGTGACGCTCTTAATCATTGTGTAGAGCAATACCAGCAAGAGCTTGAGGCGAGTCTACCTCAGAAAAAATCATATATTTCTCTCCCTTCTGTATCTGGTTGGTTTGCTAAAAAGACTCAAACTCTACCAACCTGCCCTACAGAAGTGAGCCCCCCCTCATTATTAGCACTTGATGACAAGGATGATGGTTCTGCTCTTACTGATGGTCATAAAGAACCTAAAGAGCCTACATCCACTCTGACAAGTCTGAACTTTTGATTTATTTTAATCGTTAAATCAAGACCATTTACCGTAGCCCGTTCCCCGAAAAGGCTACGGTATTGTATGTTCTAATAATATTTTTCTTTCCTCCTCCATCTAAATAAGCCTTTTAGCTTAATATTTGCTACAATGCGCCTATTAAATAAACTGATGCTGTTGAATTCCTAATGAAAATCAAATTAGTTACTACAAAAATTTTACTGATCGTGTTGTTTTTTATGACTCTGCCAATGATGAGTTGGGGACAGAAGAAAACCATTGCTATTACCATCGATGATCTCCCTTTTGTCGGAGAATATAGAAATTTTCATTTAAATATGATTGTGAATGCGATGAAAGAACAACAAGTTCCTGCAACAGGCTTTATCATCGCTCGCGAAGTACGCTCTGATAATTGGGAAGCGTTACACAAATTTCGTGATGCAGGATTCGGCCTAGGTAATCATACTCTGTCTCATGCTAATCTCAATAAACTCGATACAAACGAATGTCTTCATGAAATTAAGAAAGCAGATTCCATTTTGCAACCCGTTCTCACACAGCCCAAATATTTCCGTTATCCTTATTTAGCAATGGGTACAGGAAGCAAAAAAAATAAAATTCTATGCTATTTGGCAAAACACAATTACCAAGTAGCCCCGATTACTATAGACAGCAAAGATTTTGCCTTTAACCAACGTCTCTTTGCCGTACCAGAAATAGGTAGACGCGCTTATTTAGAAGAATTGAAACCTTTTTATCTCGATTTCATCTGGCAACAAACGGTAAAAGCGGAAGAACATACACAACTCAACCGCAATCCTGAGCAAGCTCAAATTTTATTGATCCATGCTAATCTGCTCAATGCCTATGTTTTGCCAGATATTATTAAACTGTACAAAGCTAAAGGATATACCTTTGTTAGTTTAGAAGATGCTTTAAAGACCTTTAAGAATCCTATTCGCTGTTCGTCGCTACAATTAGCAACAAAACAAGAGAATAAGAAAAAGATTGCTAGTTTAGAAAAATCTAATACGGATGCCAATATAGAACATTTTGTAGAGTGGGATTAGTTTTTTCTTAGTAGCAATTCAATACAAAACAGATTAGATTATAAACAAAAATATTCAGGATGAACCATTTTTCAGGAGATCTAATGTTTTGTTACGCTCTGGCTACTTGCTTTAATGGAGAAGCAATCAATTGGTACACGCCTCATCATATAAATCCCAACCGTTTATTTGCACAGAACCTCATACATCAATGGAAAAAGGAAATTTCGGAGCTCTGCGCTACTCTTGAACCAAAGACTCGTAAAACTTACGCAAAAAATAACCATCACCTTTATATTCTGAAAGAAGCCAATGGATATTGCTTTATAGCCTGCGATACTCAATTAAATACCCAGCAAGTCTACTGGCTTGTATACCATCTTCTTGACAAGAAAATCGCATTAAAAGAGGTTGGTGATGACTTAGAGGAGTACTCTCAAGATCCACAAATTGCAGTAGAATTAAGAAAAAATATTGAAGAGCTAATCGCGCAACAACCTCATATTGAAGAATTGATTGAACGAACTAATAATTTGCCAACTATCTCTTTTCAATTTCATTCACGCTCTGAAGAGAATCAATGTATTTTAATGTGAGTTTGATATAAAAAATAAAAACAAACTGTCCTATAATTAATAAATCAAGAGATTTTACTTAAATCCAGAGGAATTCTTTATAGGGAAATTATTTTGAATATCATCTTAAAAAACGAAGAACGATTATCCATCAAAATCAGCGAATTTCGACAAAAGTTTAATGGGTTTACCCTTATTGAACTGATGGTCACCCTCAGCGTCCTCTGCTTGCTCCTAGTACTCGCGATCCCATCTTTCAAAAACATGATGTTAAACAATAGGTTAAGCGCCAATACCGATGCTTTAGTTAATGCACTAAGCTATGCACGTAGTACAGCACTATATCAAAACAGCAGTGTAGTAGTATGCCCTCTTGGAACCGTAGGGACTACTACTTGTGGTGGAAATTGGAGTTCAGGATGGATAGTAGTAACACAGCCAGCAGTAGGAACTAGCACACTACTGAAAAGCCAACAATTTTCCCCAAGCGATCCAACATTAAGCAGCAATGTCGCTAGTGTAGTCTTCGATGCTCATGGAATAGCCACGACTCAAAGTAATTTTAAGTTATGCGACAGCCGAGGCGGCTCTTATGCTACTTCAGTTGAAGTTTTAGCTACGGGATTTGTCCAATTGGGAAACACTCCTGGTCAAGCCGTTTGGGATAATAGCGCTTTGGCGTGTCCTTAGGAGATGAGCGATGATAACGTCACAAAAGGGAATGACCTTACTGGAAGTACTCGTTACCTTAGTGATATTAGCTGTTGGCTTGCTTGGCCTAGCCAGTATGCTGATGTATTCCAACAAGGCCAATAACTCCAGTTATGCAAAACAGCAAGCAGTTCAGTGCATTTATGATATTTTTGACCGAATTCGCGCTAATTATCAATCAGCCATTAATGGTAACTATAACATCAGCAATATAGGCAGTAATGGCTTACCTACTAGTGTTCCGACTCCATCCACCTTATGTAATGTTTCAGCCTGCACTCCCGCTCAAATGGCCTCTTATGACACTTGGTATTGGCTTACTAAAGATGTTACCAGATTACCAAATGGTAGTGGCTCGATTACCTCGGCACTTTCTGGAGCATCCGGCAATACAGTGATTACGGTAACTGTCCAATGGGATGATAGCCAAGCGCAAGCAAATTTGGGAGCGAGTAGTACAGTTTCAACGAATAATGCTAACTTTGTTCAACTCAGCATTCAGAGCGAATTATGAATAATAGACAACAAGGCTTTTCTTTAGTAGAGCTTATGATAGCCATACTAATCAGTCTTCTTCTTACCTATGCCGTCCTTAGGATTTATCTGGCTCAGACTCAGCTCTATAAAACATCCAACTCCCAAGATGTCATTCAAAGCACTGAAAATGCAATTGTCAATTTAGTTACCCCAGTGATCCGATCAACGGGTTTTACAGGATGCGGTACAGTCGTATCAGCCTTTTCCAATTTGAATACTGGAGGCCCCAGTCCAATAGCAACGATTAATACTAACCCCATCATGATTATGGGTTATAGTGGTACAGGAACATCCTATACAATCAATCAAGACAATCCGACGAATGATGGTGGTGCCAGTGATTGGACTCCCTCTCTAGAACCAACTCTAGTTGGTAATGTAGAAAAAGGTAATGATGTGATTATTGTTTTTGGTTCTGCTCCTGGAAGTTATCCTCTTAGCGTGACCACTATTGACTCAACCAGTAGTTCTTTTACAGTAGATACTACGGCGGGAACAACTATTACTGTAGGACAATTCGGTGCAGTATCTGATTGTGGTAAAACAGTAATTTTTCAAATTACTGGCGTAGCAGGAAACACTATTTCCCATGTTTCAGGAACAGGAGTTTTAGCCAATGCCAGTAGTAATTTGCCTGAAAACTTTGTCGTTGGCACACAATTTATTCCATTACAACAAACCGCTTTTTTTGTCGGACAAGGGCAAGGTGGGCAAAGTTCATTAATGCGCGCTATCTTAGTTGGTAATACATGGAATATTCAGCCTATTGTGCCAGGTGTTGAGTTCATGCAAGTGGAATATGGCATAGGAAGTAACGGAGTGATTACCCAATATGTTCCTGCAAGCGCGGTTGTAGACTGGACACAAGTTTATGCGGTGAGAATGGGCTTTTTAATTGAAGGACAAATAGGCTCTGGGACACCCGGTACACAAAAATTCACTGTATTAGATACCACAGTGACAGTACCTACTGACAATCGAATTCGTCATGTTTTTGAAATTACAATTAACTTGAGGAACGCCTTATCATGAAACAACAAGGCTACATCTTATTGCTTACTCTGGTCTTAATGATCATGCTAACTGTATTGGCTCTTACTCAAATATCGTCCAATACAAGCCAGACACGCGTAGACGCTAACTCAACTGATTCTATAATTACTTTTGAAAAGACAGAGGGAGCAGTGAATCAAGCAATTAACAATTTAAATAATGGAACCTATACTGCAAATAGTTTTCTGAATAACAGTAATGGGCTCTATCTCTTTGATCCTAATTCGCCTCCTTTATGGACCACTATTAATTGGTCAAGCAGTGCTGTCATTAATAGTTTTCAAGGAAATTCAGGAGCCCAATCGGCTTATTTTATTGAAAAATTACCTTCCGTTTGCTTGCCAGGACAAAATTGCAAAACACAATCTAATAATTTATATAGGATTACTGCACGTGCCGTAGGAGCAAGCGGGAATTCCGCAGTAATAATACAAACAACACTACAGGTGCAACAATAGGTTAAAAATATCATGGACGCATTAAGATTTAAGATATGTAGAAGGCGTAATTTAAAGAGACCAATAAAAAACTATTGGCTGACTAGAATTATCATACTGCTCTTTATGTTACAAGCAAGCACCGCAAGTGCCGTGCCTACCATGGTTATTCCCCAAGTTTCTCTGATCATGTCCAACCCTATTCATCCGCAAGTACTCATATTAATCGGTAATTCTCAATCTATGGATGGAACATTAAGTGGCGCGATAATGACCGGATCAGGCTCCCTTTCTTCTAGTTTAAGTTCATTGAATAGTTCAAGCTCTCCTGTTAACTATACTGTTCCCACAGGATTTACTCCCCCTGTTCAAGCAGCTAACAGCAGTGGACTAGCGCCCTATACCGTAACGCAAAATGGCCATTTAGTTGATAATGGCCCAAGCCGACTCAATGTGGCTAAAGCAGGGATTCAGGCTATTATTCAAGCCTATATGCAATCAACCGATTTTGCTTTGGCTACTTATAGTACCAGTGGAGCCTCAACTTATAATACCTGGGTGTATTATATGTCCCCGCAAACCAGTAATTTTGTTTTTACCAATACTCAAGTGGCGGGAAATAGATACATTTCTAATCCTTGCTACAATTACAGCTCTGATTCTTCAACAATTGCCAGCAATTGCTCATCCATTGCTGGTGTTTTTGGTTCTACTCTCGTCTCTTCAAGCCTGTACATGCAAATTGGGGAGTCTAGTGACGACCCTAATATTAATGACGTGTTGTATGCTGGCAGTGGTTTTCCCGGGATATTCTTGACCTATAGTGGTCCGTCTCCTGCTTCGCCCTATCCACCTAATTTTTCATTAAGTAATTACAACAATGGCAGTGTATTAATATCTTATCAAAAATCAGCACCGAACATTGGTAGTTTTGGTACCTCTCCTACTAATGCTGGTTTTGTGCCTTATTCGCCCCAAGTCATTTATTCGCAACGTGGTTTTGGTTATTATGGCAGTCAATCTGCAAATACAGGCACTATTCTGGTTCCTATGACTACTGCAGGAACAAATCCAACCACTTCCAGCGTGACTACTGCCATCAATGCTTTTTTACCTTATTTATTACCCGAAACAAATACCTCATCAACTACTGAAATAAAAGACATAGCAACCCAATCTCCCACTGCTGGGTTATTAGCCAAAGCGAATAGTTATCTCTCTACTCTTGGCACCACCAGTGGCAACGGGTGCCCGCAAAAAAAATACGTCATTTTGATTTCTGATGGTTTACCAACTGAAGATCTTAACGGGGGGTCTTGGCCACCATTGGGCAGTGCGGCAGCAACTGGCTACGGCGTTACTGCAACATTTAATGCAGACGGTTCATTAAAATCGACTAATGACCAAGCGTTGACTGACACCATAAATAATATAAAAACCTTAAACTCTAATGGCATTTTAACTTACGTCATTGGTCTAGGGGCTGGTGTTGACCCAACAATAAATTCCCAAGCAGCGGCAACATTAACAGCCATGGCAGTTGCCGGAGGGACCAATAATTATTACCCTGCCACCAATCCCACTGCATTAGTGAATGATCTTAATAATATTATGGTTTCTATTCAAAATGGTTCATTCACTACCTCAGCAGCATCAGTCAGTTCAACCCAACTGAGCAGTGGGGCAGTGGAGTACGTTGCCAGTTTTGTCTCTAATGATACTCCTTATCAAGATTGGACGGGAAATTTACAAGCAATATCATTGAACTCCACTACAGGATATCCTACAAGTACTATAATTTGGGCGGCACAAGGACTACTTGATAGTTTGGTTGCCGGTACGGGATGGTCATCCTCCCGTTTGATAGCGACTTGGAATCCAACAACAAGTGCAGGCGTTCCTTTTGAATGGACTAATCTATCGACCACCCAACAAAGTCAACTACAGCCATCTGATACACTAGGACAAAACAGGCTACAGTATCTTCGTGGTAACACTGCATTAGAAGCACGCAATGGAGGAACATTTCGTAATCGCTCCCATATTTTGGGAGATATAATAGACAGTCAAGTAGTCTACGTTGGTCCCCCTCAAGGAGCAATTCAAGCATCCAGTTATACTTCCTTTGTCAGTGCGCAAAAAAATCGCCAACCCATGCTCTATGTTGGTGCTAATGATGGTATGCTGCATGCGTTTAACGCCTCTACGGGAAAAGAGCTTTTTGCTTTTATCCCGAATGCTGTATTTGCTAATCTCTATAATCTAACAGCACCGCTTTATAATCAAAGCCATCTATTTTTTGTCGATGGCTCACCACAAAGTGGAGATGTTCAATTTTCAGATAACAGTTGGCATACCTTGGTGATCAGCGGTGAGAATGCCGGAGGTAAAAGTGTTTTTGCTTTAGATGTAACCAATCCAACTAATATTAATTCAGAAACGACTTTAGCACAGTCAGTCCTTTGGGAGTTTACTGATAGCGATCTTGGCCTTACCTACAGCCCCCCTCAGGTCGCTGAAATTGGCTCCTCTAGCTCCACTCCATTAACCTTTGCGGTATTTTTTGGTAATGGCTACAACAATCCCAACAATAATGCCGTGCTTTATGCGGTCAATCCGCAAACCGGTACTCTATTGACTAAAATCAATTTATGCACTGCAGTTCCCAGTGCCTGCAATGCTAATGCTCCGCAAGGCTTATCTTCAGTAACAGTAGCAAACAGCAACGGTTTACAAGGAGTGCCCATTACCGTGGTGTATGCGGGAGATCTACAGGGAAATTTATGGGCGGTCGATGTCACTGATCCAAGCCCTGCAAATTGGGCGGCCCGATTATTATTTCAAGCAAGAGACGCTAGCGGTAATGCTCAACCTATCACAACCTCCCCCGTGGTTACCTTAAATCCGAATTATCCTCGTCGCCAAGGTCCGTTTATTATGTTTGGTACTGGGCAACTCCTTGTCGAAGCCGATCTACTTAATACCAACACACAATCTATTTATGGTGTATGGGACAAACCCTTAGCCAACACAACGTTCACTCGTTCCAATCTGCAACAACAAACACTAACCCAAGTCAGTCCTGCCCAATCTGGGTTGTCTGAAACTATACTTACCGTGACTAGTAATACGATTAATTGGCTTAGCCAGGATGGATGGTTTGTAGATTTGCCTATTGCCGGTCAAAGAACCATAACTAATCCGATTATTCTAAATGGAGCATTTATTGCAACACTAAATACCCCTCCCTTAACTGCCTGCAGTGGCACCTTTAGTTCCATGCTCTTAGAATTGAATTACGCAACGGGCGGGGCATTTTCCAAGGCGCAATTAGATGTTGCTGGTAATGGTAATCTAAACAGTCAGCCCAAATTTAACGGCAGTTACGCAGTGGGAATGAGCTTATCAAACAGTTACGCTAATGCGCCAACTTTCGTAGGAGTTAATAAAAATGGTAATGCAGTCATTAACACTACCCTGTCTAATGGAACACAATCGTCAGTCATTAATCCTAATAATGCACCACGAAAAATAGGATGGTGGCAACTTCAATGAAGGTACATAAAATGAATCATAAGACGAGAAACAAGTCGACTAGACCTTATGGATTTACCCTGGTAGAACTACTCATTACTATCATAATTATAGGAATTCTCTTAACTTTTGCTTATCCATCTTATAAAGCTTACATAATGAAATCGCGACGTACCGACGCATTACAGACCCTGTCGCAAGATCAACTTATTTTGGAGCGTTGTTACTCGACCAATTTTTCTTATAGTACTGCATGTAGCGCCCTTCCTGCTTTTCCTCAGATATCAGCTCAAGGATTTTACAGCATTACCATTTCAAATGTAGGGACTTCAACATATACCTTAACGGCAACGCCTATAGGTTCCCAAGCTCAAGATACTACATGCACCAGTATCTCCGTGAATCAGGCTAATGCCCGAACAGCCTCCGACTCAACCAATACGTCACAATCTGTATGTTGGAATCCTACATAAAAAACACTCATCTTGCTTAAAAAGAAAATTTCCATTACATTGGCCAATAATGGAAAGTCCAACTACTTAATAAAATGGAAATTTTTTGCTTTTTCCTAGGTATACTTTATATCTATACATCCAATCTTTTTTTACCTCTAAGCGCGTTAGTCTTTTTCTTTATTACTCCACGCTATCCAATCATTTTGTTATTTATTATAGGGCTGTTGTTCGCCTGGACTCATCAATGGCTCACTTTACCCAAAGGCATACCTGATGTTCCTGTTATTCCTCACGCACTATTGCAAGGGACGATCGCTTCTCTCCCAGTACAAAACAGCAATAAAACTCAATTTTTATTCTCTATTGAGAGAATTAATGGTGTCCCAGCCCACGGATTAGTGCAATTAAATTGGTACAATAAAGCGTCTCAGCTCCATGCTGGACAGCATTGGCAACTTACCGCAAAAATTAAAAAACCGCGTAATTTTCTCAACCCAGGTAGTTACGATTATGTTAATTCACTGAAAAAAAGACATATTTATTGGACGGGATACATTAAATCTAAAAATAATAAATTAATACATCAGCCCTATTCCCCATGGACATGGTTATCTCTTCGTGAGTATCTAGGACAAGCATTGACTAAACGAGCACCGGATAAACAAACGGCAGGAATTGTAGAGGCCCTCACCTTAAATATCACTACACAAATCAGTCAGGACGATTGGAGTTTATTCAGACGCACAGGGACAATCCACTTATTTGGTATTTCAGGAGAACATATCGCCTTAATTGCAGGACTTTGTTCCCTGATTATCCGATGGTTATGGACAAGAAGTGTTCGCTGTTGTTTATGGATACCCGCTCTTACTGTATCCAGTATTGGTGGTTTTATTGTTGCTATTTTTTATGCTTTTTTAGCGGGCTTTGAGCCACCAGTGCAAAGAGCATTAATTGGGAATTTTTTCTATGCGGTGTACTGTATAGGAAAACAGCGTTTTACACCCTGGCAGATTTGGCGTTATGCCCTCTTCGGTGTCTTATGTCTTGAACCTCACGCTGTTTTTATGCAAGGATTTTATTTTTCTTTTCTGGCTGTGGCTTGTCTGTTCTTAACGCAACAACGTTGGCGTCTTAAAGGGTATAAAGGAACCTTGGCGTTGCAACTCAGTTGTTTAATAGGATTAATGCCTTTAACACTGTATTGGTTTTCTTATGGGTCCATCAATGGATTCATTGCTAATTTATTTGCGATTCCTTTAGTCAGTTTACTTATTGTCCCCTTATCGTTAATCACCATGTTAGTCAGTTCTTTTGATTGGTCTTGGTTATTGATGAAGCCTCTTTCATGGTTAATTGCCTTATTATTTAAAGGGTTAACTTGGACCGAATATTTGGCAGCTATTAACATCAATTGGTCTATTAATCAGATAGTCTTTGTGCTTTCATTAATGGGGGCCTTGCTCTTATGGGTGTTATTACCTGTCAGACCATTTAAACAATTAGCTTTGCTTTGGCTTATTATCCCTTTATTTCCTGCCCATCGTACTATCCATGAGGGAGAGGCATTAATACAAATATTAGACGTTGGACAAGGTTTAGCTGTAACTATTCGAACTCAAAATCATACCTTACTTTATGATACGGGAGATCAATTTTTTCAGGGGAGCGATCTAGGAGCTATGGTGATTTTACCTTTTTATCAGGCTATAGGAGTAAACAAAGTAGATAAAATTGTGATTAGCCATCCGGATAGGGATCATAGAGGCGGGTTAAAATCAATAGAAGAAGGGATAGCTGTGGACGAATTATTAGTCAATAATACCCTTTATTATGACCATGGAATGAATTGCCATGAATATCCACAATGGCAGTGGGATGGGGTCACTTTTCGTTTTTTTCCTGTACACCAAGCGTTCCAAGATAAAAATAATAACTCGTGTATCTTACAAATAAGTAATACAACAGGACGTGTTTTATTAGCCGGAGATATAGAACAAGTTGGTGAGGATTATTTAGTAAGAACCTATGGAGATCAATTGAGCTCTCAGGTTTTAGTTGTTCCTCATCACGGCAGCAAAACCTCTTCTTCTTACCGTTTTTTGCTTGAAGTAGCCCCTCACTATGCCATTGCTTCGTTGGGTTTTGATAATCGTTTTCATTTTCCCCATGCACAAACTCTTGCACGGCTGAACTCATTGGATATTCCTTTTATTAGAACAGATGAATGCGGTATGGTGGACATTACTCTTCCTGCAACAGGAGCTATGGGCAAACCTCAATGTTATAGTGGTTTCAGGTTGTAACGCACAAAAAATTCCATGCCTGAATTTCGGTCTCATTTTTTTTTAATTTCGCTATAGTAAATTATATGAGCTTATCAGGCCTTTATTTTTAAGAGACGATTTATGTTAACCACAGCTTTAAAGAAAGAATACTATTCAGCCTTATTAGCTAAAGACAGTAGGTATGAAGGTATATTTTACGTTGGGGTAAAAACAACAGGAATATTTTGTCGTCCTTGTTGTCCCGCTAAGAAACCAAAATTTGAAAATTGCGAATTTTTCCAAACGGCTCAAGAGGCACTTCTTGCTTCGTTCAGACCGTGTTTGCGCTGTCGTCCTTTATCTCATCCTAACTACGTCTCTGATCTAGTACGTACTTTAGTGGATGCAGTTGAAAAAAATCCTGAAAAAAGATGGAAAAATAGCGATTTTGAAGGTCTCTCTGTTGATGCGTCTACTGCACGTAGGCAATTTAAAAAACGTTTTAGTATGACTTTTGTTGAATACGCAAGAGCAAGAAGGATAGGTATGGCTATGAAACAAATACGAGAAGGTGAAGGATTAATTTGGACACAGCTCAACGTGGGGTATGAATCCAGCAGCGGCTTTAGGGATGCATTTACTAAAATCATGGGCGCGCCCCCCTCGCATTTGTCCCAACAGCTTAAAGTATTTAAAGCGTCTTGGATAGACACTCCTTTAGGCCCCATGCTTGCGATTGCTGATGAAGAAGCTTTATATCTTTTAGAGTTCGTCGACAGAAGAGGCATGGAACGTGAAGTCGAGCGCTTAAGAAATAAAACTAAATCAGCGATTATTCCAGGAAGTAGTCCTCCTATCCTTTCTATTGAGAAAGAACTCAACGATTATTTCGCTGGTCATTTGCAGCAATTTGTCACTCCAATACATCTTATGGGCAGTCCTTTTCAACAAAAAGTATGGCAGGAATTATTACGCATTCCCTATGGTGAAACTCGTAGTTATTCGAAGCAAGCAGAAGTATTGGGAAAACCAACAGCGTTTAGAGCTGTTGCTAATGCCAATGGAGCCAATCAACTGGCTATCATTGTTCCCTGCCATAGAATTATCAATCTTGATGGCAATCTCGGTGGCTATGGTGGGGGCATTGCCCGTAAAAAATGGCTTATTGAACATGAACAGCGTAATAAATCATAGACACAATCGAAATTACATTTTCATTATAATTCCAACAAGCAAGGATGGCTTATGGGCAGCGGCTCTTTGTACCGCTAAAATTAAGAGCATCCGTTCAGGGGGCATGTTTGACTCTTGGTGAAAGGTTACAATCAAGAAGCTACCGGATTACGCTCTTAATAACGATGTACTTTCATATTAAGACTTTGAATTAAAAAAGGAGAATCCGACGCTGGTGATGCCTTAATTACACGTACAGAAAAATCTATGTCCATATGCAATTCAGGAATGTTGTAGGATTGATCGACTTTCCAACAATCCACACTAATGCAATGCTGTATTCTTTCTATTGTTGGTTCAGTTAATGGTTTAGGATGAGTAACCAACTGTTGTTCTTTGATGATCTTTATTTCCTTATCAAAAAAATCATTCATAGGCTCCCACGCAGCATGAGAATATTTTTTTTGAGTGGTTACACTATCCTTTGGTTTATCAGAATAACTCACTGACAATGTTTCCATAAGAGTATTTTGTACCCATTCAGAAACATAATTATCTTTAGTAGCATAAACAAAAGAACAAATAAAAAGCGCAATTAATGGTAGAAGGCGTAAAAAATTTTTTTTGTTCATGTTCCTATTCCCTTAGTTGTCTGAAGCAAATCACTCGATGGTTCGTAACCGTTCACACAATGGCATCAACTTAAGCGCTTATAACCTAACATCTCAAGAACATCGGATCGCGCGGTTTAAGTTGATGCCATTGTGTGAACGGTTACCATATTAATTAAATAATAGAATCAATAACAAATAATATCCAATGTACTAAGCTACACTACCATTGATGGAAAGCAACTTAAGTCAATGACAGTGAGCCTAAGCCGGTGTTACACAAACATTTAAAGGAGGCAGCATAGGCATAGAAGACTTTTTTTCCATTTTTTTGAGATGAATTTTTGAAGCAAATAAGCCGCAATGGTCCCCCCTTTGAGTGATAGTTGACTGTACAGGGCTGGGAATTAAAATATCCGATATTCTTTTTATGGCCTCTTTCCATTGTTGATTGATAGATACCAATGGCGGTGTACTGCTAATTACTAAACGGCAGTTTTTTTGAAATTCGATAATATTTGTTACTTTGGGTAGTCCAGAGTGCAAAAAGTTATCTTGTGCCTGTACTAAACCATTTAAGCAAGCTCGACTATGTTTTGCATGGTTTCTGAGGTGTTTATCGTTTTTTGCCATGCTCTCAAATAACCCAACTAAATCAGATATCGTTTCTAAATGAGATTGAAATCTAATGCCATGCAGATAAGTCAATGCCTCATGTTTGGATATAATGTTACTTCGCATTATAGCTATTTCCCTCAGCATTTCTTCTTTTTTATTAGCTAATGCATCAATGATACTTGGATGCAGTCTAGAACACCCAATATTAATTAATGCATTAGGTAACTCGGCATTTTGCACTACTATGTTTTCCAACTGTTTTTTCAAAGCCGTATGAACTGACTCAAGCGTTTTAATAGTAGAAGCCCCTGCCACGACTATGGGGAAATTATTTATTTGTTCAACACAAGCGTTAACAACCCTATTGGCTCTTTTCAGTACTACTAATTGTGGATTTACATTAAGAAGTTTCGGATCATAAATAGATAAAAACCAAGTCCTAAATTCACTTGGTATTTCTAGCACTATATCTTCAACAAAAAGTTCAATAGTTTCCTTAAAACGCTGATTGAATTGTTTGACAATAAGCGGAACCATTGCTTTTACCAATACGGGATTAAGTTGGCTTAATTCAAATAATAATACAAACAGCTCACGTGGCTGTTTGTTGGCATAACGACCAAGGGCAATGTTTATAAATTCCTTATTAACCAACAAAGAAGCATTACTGTCTCTAATGCATGCAATCATCTTTGCAGAGAGTTTCTCTAAGTTAATATATTTAGCAATAACAACAGCTAAAAGAAATCGAGGAGAGAACCACTGCTCTATAGATGCCTTTGAAAAAGTAGATGCAACAAATAAATCCTGAAAGCCTGATTTTTTAGTAATACTTTGTACGCTGCTGCAATCAAAATAGAAATTTATTAACTGAGCTTCTACAAGATTCTGCGTTTTTTCTATAGTGTCATCTCGTTCTACAGCTTTACGATAAATTGCTGCGCTTATTACCGCATTAAAAAACTCTGGAGCAGTAAATAGTGCATGTACTGGTGAATGCCGCTCGCTTCTCGTTTCTAAAGCAAGACCAGCAATAATTTTTCCTATTTTATTAGAAGGTTCATTGTGAAGAAACAAACTAAGCAAGTCGATACGGGGAACATTCGTTATTAATAGTTTTATAAATTGTTCTTTATCTCCTCGAGCGGTGACTATACATTGAGTCAGCATTACCTTTTCATCCGTTGTTAATAGACGATATAAGGACATGAGGTAGGGTATCTGCCGATGCAAACTAATACACGATGAAAGATTTTCGGAATTCGATAAAACATTGATGGTATGCATTTGAAAGATTAGGTCAAACAGTTCTGGATGTAAAAAAACATATTGTCCCTGCTCTATTGGCTTTTTTAATAAAATAGGCGTGATTTCAAATTGTTGTGAACTGGTAGTAAAGGTGCAAAAACGACAATCACGTTTTTTAATATCTTCTAAATAATGTTTTTCTCTCTTTCTAGTATCCCAAGGATTTACCAAAATAAATTTATGATTACCATTCGATTTGGGAATGATGCGCTCTATCCTAAACGCATGACGACCACTAGCACCATCAGCACTGTCAGGTATATCAACGCTCATACTGACATAAATACATTCCTTAGGATTCATCGCTTTTAGCAGTAGGATTTCCTCAAACTCGTCACAGTCTCTAGCATGAATACCTAATAGTTTCCCAACAAATAAAGTAGAGGACTCTCTATGTCGTTGAATCAAACTATGCGCCTTCAGACTAGAGGATGAATCAACATACTCCCATTCTCCTGGATAATAAAAAGAACTAATACGTTCTAAAATTTTAATTGCCAGGGAATTGCTTTGTACGCCCTCAGCAGAATCATCAATTTCTTTCAAGATTTTATTATTTAAGATAAAGACATCTTCATTAGTTGATTGATCATAAACATAGATATATTGCCCCCCCATTTTTTCAGAGGTTAGATAATCACTCTGATTGTTATGCTTTATTCTAACAATCACTTGCTCTGAGGTCTGAGTAAATTTTGACTTTAATAACGCAAGCCCTTCAGGGTCAGAATTAACAATACAATCTAGGGAGGCTAAAAGATAACAATCATCCGCAGAGCCTTGAGTTAGAATTATAGGTTCATCAGAGGATGGAAATAAAGGCGTCATATTGATCTTTGATAAATCTATCGGTTAATTAAATGCCCATAATATAACATTTTTAATACGAAATGTGTACTATATGCCAAGCTATTCTAGTTATAGAGTTCCTAATGAATTTAGTAAAGGCAATATGGAAGGAGCTTGTTGTTGTCCTCGTGAAAACAGAGACTTCTATGCTCAGTGATTTATTCCAGGAGGTCTATTTCCTTTCCCAATCACTTTATTTGTCAAGTAGTTAGACAAACAAATAGGCTGGTGCCAGATACTGCTGTGTAGTGTATACCCTTTCTGTTTTCATTCCTTGTGCTATAAAATAGTTCTCTACTTCGTGTACTGCATGCGCACTTGGGGCGTAGTTTGCGGCATGTTCTTCTTTTGTTAAAAATTTTTGATGCCGGGTACTGTGTGGCTCATATAATTCATTGATGAAGCTATTGAGGTGCTCTTTGTTTCTGAGTTTAAGCCAGACAGTGAATGTAATTACTTGATGGGGATTCACTGACCCAACACGCTTAGCGTGCTGTAATGTTGGAAGTTCAACAGTGTCAAAATGAACGGGGCTTATTTCAGCTGCAGCCCAGACTGTAGACGTAAGCAATAAGAGTGAGCAAATAGAGCTCATTAGATGTATTGCAAACATTCATTACCTCCATGGTAAAAAATTTAGAGTGAATTCTTCTCTTATCCCCAAAAAAATACACTATTAATCGGGTTATAGGTAACAAAACCGAGTGGATTACCAGTGATTAATGAAAACACATAACCTCCTTGTGTACCTGCGTCTATTATTGAAGCATCTGCATTAACAAATAAGCTATATACTGTTTGGGCATAGGGAGTCCAAGAGCCACCTCCAGTTAACGCAGTACTGGTGTATACATATTCATTGGCAGTACCGATATATAAGGTATTTGCAGCAACATAAACTGTTTCTACGGCACTACCATCGGCTTGACCATTAATTGCTATCCATGAAGCGCCATTGTTAGCGGAATAATAAACATTCCCATTGGCGCTTGCAGCATATAATCCATTAGCAGTTGCAAAAACTCCATTAACTGCAAAGCCTATTGCTGGTGGTGAAGTAGGAATACAATTTGTTACATTAAGAGCACAAATGAAAATAGTTCCATTAGCACTGGCAATATACAGCTGATAATTTGCAGTAGCATAAAGGCCATTTACAGCAAAACCAGGTGCTGGAGTCCCTCCTAGTACCCAAGTAGTACCATTATTGACTGAATAATAAACACCTCCATTCGCATTGCCTGTATACAGTGTGGCGTTAATCGCACTAATACTGTTGACTGCGCTCCCTCCAGCAGGTGGATTTGCTGCAACCCACGTACCACCGTCATTTATTGAATAATATACATTACCATTTTGCATACCTGCATATAAAGCAGGTGCTGGCGGTGTTCCCACTGTAATATTTAAAACATTGTTCTCACTTGGTTGATAACATTGAAAAGGACTTGGTTTCCCATCTGGCCCCAACTGACATACTTTGGGGCCTCCTGATAGCTGAGGAGGTATTTGATTTCCATAAACTTGCAAGCTAAGGGTACATTCTTGCTGAGAAGCCAGAGTAAAAGGCATTGGACAATTGCCTGGGCCAGTCAATGGAGTGATGCCGCTTATAGAGACCATCTGTAACGTATGCCTCCTAGAAGACATATTCTTGACAGTATACTGAACTATCACCGTTCCATTATTAGGTACTTGAATTGTAGTGGGCGTGAGTGGTGATATAGCAAATAAGGGTTTCGCAGTAGCAAGAGCCAAGCTTGAAGTATACAGAGAATAAATAAAGCAAAGTAATCCTAAGAATAATTTATCTTTTTTCATGGCAAGTCCTATGCTGCATCAATGAATATAGTGTTGTTTGTAAAAATAAAATCACACTAGATGAAGAGGTTGAATCTACAAACTGTAAGCTAAATACATAAATCGGTAATTTTATTTTAAAGTATCTCAAGATATCTAAGATTTGCATTATAAGCAATTGTGCTAATAGGTCTTTTTTAAAATTCGCTATGACATAGTCATTCTTATAATATTCCAGAGAAAAAGCGCTCCAACATACTTGCTTATAACTAATTTAGTTAATTTCTTGCCGCATTTGATTAAAAGAAAAATCTTCAATCTCAGCGCAAGATTTTAGAAGTTAACCCAAACGTATACACAGAGTTATCCACAGAAAATGGGGATAAGTTATCACATTATTTAATGCCAATTAAATTATAGAAATCCATATAGAGTAAGGGGTTTTATAAAAATAAAGTTAAAAAACAAAATAGCATCTAAGAAAAAGAAGAATGATATCCACAAGAAAAAGAGTAGGGGGTAAAATTAAGCGGGAAACTATCATAACAAAAAAATTATAAAAAAACAGTCTTGACTATGATTTTTTTAATCCTCGGAGAAAAAGTGGAACGAAGGAAAGAAAAGATAAAAATTTAAATGATTATTTTTAAGGCATAAATACTAAATGCCAACATGACTCCACCAGAAATCCAATTGAGTATTTTCATTGCCCTCACACTTATATGGTCTTTGATAAAGAAGGAAACACCACTAGTAAGTAGTAACCACCAAGAAGTCGATCCTGTACAAATCCCTAAAACAAGAAACAAGGCATTAAAATATCCCATATTTCTCCCCCCCAAACCTAAAGCAGAGAAAACTGCTATCAAAGAAAGAAGGGTTATTGGATTGGTTATAGTGAGAATAAATGTCGTAATATAGGCATGCCAGAGAGATTCTACATGCCTTGGCTTAGAATCTTTTTCTAGAAATTTAGTGCAGCATAGTTTAAGACCAAAATAAATTAAACATAAACCACCTACAATGCGAATCCAATATTGAAACGCTATCAAAAGCGAGTAGATAGCAGTTAAACCAAAGGCAGCAACTAAACCATAAAAATTGTCGGCAGTCGCAGCTCCTAAGCCACTAGCAAACCCCACTTTAAACCCATCTTTCAATGTTCGCTGAACACACAATAAGGCTATAGGGCCAACTGGAGCAGAAATAGCAAAACCAATAATTAATCCTTCTAAAAAAATCATCAACATAGAATGAACTTTAGATTTTCTTAAGTGATTTCAGTATATACCCATTACCTTTATTTTTATAAGATATCGGGAAAATTCCTACCCCAATTTAGATAGCAGTAACTTCTGGAGAATCCCGTTAATAAACCATCGTTGCATTTCCTTACTTTTATTATTAGTAGCCACTTGCAAACGATAAATACTTAATGCAACAAAAATAGGTAATATCCTTTGAATATTATGATAAATGTCGTCTAATTCCTGTTTATCAGCAACATCGAACCAACTGGATAAACATCGTTGTTTCATAGATTCAATTAATTGCCCTTTAGACTCTAATTTGTATCTAATTGTTGTATTATGCAAATGAGAGGCTAATGAGAACAATGGATGCGAAATAACTACCTCTCCCCAATCTATAATAGAGATTTGTCCTGTGCTTTCATTAAGTATCATATTGTTTTCATTAAAATCACAATTGACTAAGGTTTCTTTAATTGGGTATTTAGAAAGGAATTCACAGATTGACCTTATTTTTGGTACTAATCCCATTAGCTGAGCCATGTCATGGTGACTCAATCCCTCCTCAATTAATACTTCTTTATTTTCTAATAATTCAATATACAGTTCAGGAATTCGAGCGATACGCCAATCAGGAACTCCGATTGCCATAAAGTCATCAATATGGGGCTCTAAAGCACGCTGGATTTTTATATAAGATGTGATGCCTTTGATTAGCCATTTACCATCTAATGATCCATTAAATTTTGTGCGTAGTGAGTAATGGCCACAACTATTCATTATAAAACTATTTAACTCATGATTTACAAAAATAACTGTTGCAATGGGAGCATTCGGTATCACTTGCTTAATTAAATCAATGACTTGATGTTCAATAAAGAGCTCTGATGGCGTTTTTTTTAAATAATAACAATCTTGACCCATTTCCGCTTTTATTACCACAGACCAAGGAGTATGTACCACTACACTTGATTTATAATCGCAAGGTATTGTTCTTAAGATATCAGACAGCCATTTTAATAAACGAGCGGTATCTTGATCATTACTCATATTGCTCCTCATTGATATATTGATGTAATGTTTGGATTGCATTGTAAACTATCCTGTCCTATTTGATCCGTGGTACCAAACAGTCACGGAGATGCAAAAAAACCCAAAAGAGCAAAAATAATACATAAATTAAGATAACCTTGCCTACTGTTGCTAGCGCTATTCTGATATTTACTCCGCTGTTTGTTACTTAACAAATTCAATGATAAAACATTCGAAGAAACAGAGCAGATCATTTAACCAGTATGGTACCACTCGGCAAATGAGCCTTTTTATTTATAAAAATTACACCAATAATTGCTTAATTAAGAAGAAATAATTCTTATTTTTTCATCAACATAAACAGTATTTTGTCCAAAAAGTGGAGCTTAAGTACACACTAAACCCAATATATAATGTATACTATGTTGAACACGAGCCAGCATCCAAGGATGAAATGAAAGGTCTTTTGCTAATATTTTTAAAGAATTTTCAATCTAGTACACCAGAGAAGAAAATTCAAGAAGTGCAATCTTTAGTTGATTCGGACCGAATTGATGCTATTGTACAATTGGCTGAATTAGATTCAGAGTTTGCTAATATATGCGCTTTACCTAGATTTAATGAAAAATGGATATCTCTCTGGAGCACTTACGGTGCGATCATTACGAAGGATGTAAAAAAAGCCCTTTATGATCAGCCTACAGCACCTAATAAATTTGAATTATTTCTCGGTATTTATTATTACCATCAAGCTCTAGAGACAACGAGTAAATTTAAAAAAGATTATTCTTCCAGTGAAATTAGCTACTTGCAAAAAGCTATCAGATATAACTCCATTCACGCATGCCAGAGGTATAATATATGCCTATATAGTCATGTTAATGATAATAACTATGAGTATAGCAATGAATTGTTTTGCAAAGTAATTAAGCAAATTAAACCACTGTTACCTATTTATGGCTGTTATGCTTATATCATGTTAGCAGAGGCCTATGTTCGTTATGGAATGTTCCTGAGAAATTGTAAGAGAAATGATAATGCAGATAAGTCTTTCTCAGCCGCGTCGCAGGCTTGCGAACAAGCGCAAAAAGCATTTAAAGCCAATAGTGTGTCAATTTATAATGCAAGCATTGGTGGATCGCTAGCAGAGAGTAATTCACTAGGATTAAGTGATATTGAAGATATATTAGCATTAATACATGCTTTAAAAGTTGGTAATGTAGGGGAAGACTTCCTTGATATGTTTAATAAAAATTCATCTTCCCCCCTAATTAGCCATTAGGGATTACCACCTCTTGCGTAAGAGAAACAATATTCTCGTCAGTTTCCTTTACCGTAGTAAATACTGATTTACTCATTGATTTTGCTAATACGCCGATATTAATCACTGGTTTTTGAGTAGGAATGGCTTCTTCGGCATCTGCTACGTCTGTTATTGTTGGAACAGAGAAAATAAATGAGTCTTCATCCGAATTTAAATCGAGCCCCAACAAGAATTCTTTATCAAGGTATTTTAGTCGTTCAGCATCAGACTCCAAAGCTGCAAATACACTTGAGGCAATTTTGTGTACAAGAATTTTATCTATATGGTCAATATTCAATAACCCTTTTTTAAAGAGCTCTGATAATATTGGATTTTTAAAAAATGCAGTGCAGTTTGTTGACATTAATAATGCACCAATCTTTTGAGAATTTACATCCGGATGTGCTTCAAGGCAAGATGCAACAATTTTTATTCCTGGAAGATTTAATTTTACGACATTACAGACAGCCTTCTTAACGGCGATTTCTTTGGGTCTTAAAACCATTGCCTCAAATAAATCGCGAGAATTTAACAATCCGTTCTGCATCAACTCTAAAATGGCTTCATCCGCGAAAATATCTTTGAAATTTTTATTTTTCAAGCACATTTCCATAGGAACTGCAAATGAAAACACAAGTTCAAATAATGGATGGGCTTGAAGTATACCATGTTCAGTTACTGGGAACTTTTCGCTGATTTCTAATGCCTTTCTTAAAATGCGATGAACTTCTGGATATCGCTCCTGATAGCATAAATCAATGAGAGCCCTTTCATCAAAGTCATTCGTATTTTCCAAAGTCAGTACCACATCCTCTGCCATATGTGCGGCAAGTGTTTTAACTGATTTATTTCTAACTTTATTCTGCAGTTTGAAATCAGGATACAAGTTATCAGGCAAAAATGTAGCAAATTGTGAGTCTTCCAAAACAGGAACAGCACTGTCATCTGGAAGATTTGATTTACTTTTTAAATGAGCAATATATTTAAATAGCATACCAACACTCTGTGATGAATAGACGTAATTTGGCGGTAGTTCATGCCAAGGAAACAAAGTATGTGTTTTATGAGCTGTATCGCCCACAAGAGTATCCAGTAAATCAAGGATTGCCTCGTCATTAGCAGTAAGTAATAAATTGTTTATACTGAATACAGGACAATGAACGTAATCCGCTTGGAAAACATCGCCTCCTGGAACTGCAAAATGAACACCCAACTCATCAGCAATTTTACTGAATTCAGAATAATAACCACCATACCCTCTATATTGATCCACAACAAATGCTAATGGTTTTTCCCCTGGTTCAAAATAGAGATCAACAGAGCAGTAATGAATAGCATCTGGATCTCGTTGATGTGCTTTACTACGTGAGCCCACTTCAATCAAAAACTGGTGATGTCCTCTAGTATTTTTCAGTGTTTCAATATCTAAAGTATTCTTAAGAAATGACTGTAACTCAGATTTGTGTACAATATGAATATTGTGTCATTTGTTTTGCTTTTTGTATAATGCCACCATACAGCGAATGGCTTCCTCGCTTGCAATGACGTCAGAACTATAATTTGCTAGCTCACTCAAATCATCACAAATTAAATCAGATAAAGATCGCCTCATGTTTTAACCAAATGTAATTAACTTAATATTAGTAGTACCATAAAATTATTAAGCAAATATTAAAAGCGATCCTAAAGGAAAATATTAGAACTAATCAAGAACAAAATGATCAAATAAAATACAAATATCAACGAACTTTCACTTTACAACATGATGTAATTTAACTACACCGAGCAACAAATTTTTAGCCGCAATGGAATATTAAATGCTCAAAAACTAAGGAAAGATTTTAGCCGCTTTTTTTTCTATGTCCCGGAAACAAACTCATTGGGAATGAGCTTTGGATTTATTAAACTCAATATATTTAGTCGCTCAGAAGGAAGAGAGCAAATAAGTGAGATCGTTAAAAATAATGTCTATCTTAGTAATTTCCCACGAGCCCCTCTACCCTCTCACGTAGTGGAAGAACAACATTCAGCCTTAGTCTCCTCTTGCGTTGATTTAAAGGAACTGATCGAATAATTCACTGACCGGCGAATAAATGTTATATTTCAGCAGGAAAATCAGACGAGTGATGAGCTTTTTTAAGCTACTCACTAAATTAACAAAAATAGAAACGAATGGTTAGGTACAAATGTCTAAAAAAAGTATTAGTGTAATTGGAATAATGATTGAGCCAGACTATAAAGATTATAGACTTTATCACATGGATGAAAGCTGGGAAGAAAATAATATAAACGGTACTTATGGTAGCTATTCAACCGCTAGCGATAGCTCGACTAATGGTTTGAAAACTATACTTAGGTATTTATCCATCGCCCCACAAGCTGAGACTCAATTCGTTGTTGCATACGATGTATCTTGTCCTAACAAAGAAGAGCATATCAAGAAACTCATTGCGGCAATAGATCTAGTCAATAAAAACGGCTTATTACCCATTTTGGTTTCAATTGGACACGAACAAGCACAGCTTAATGAAGAGATCACCGGCCGAGTCTCCAATATCAAAGAAGTTGCCAACACCGAGAATCATAACAATTTGTTAAAAAATATTGTAACTACAGAGCTAAATAATATTAAAAAGAAACTATTAGCAGCGGAGAAACTAGCTGAAGCTAATAAAAAAATCGAAGCACAACAGTCTCAAACAGAAGCAACTCATTCATCCTCAGCTGCAAATATTAGCATGATGGTTTTAGGTGGCTTTATTGCTGCTGCTGGAATCACCGCAGTCGCCATTGCATTTACATTGCTCAATGCTGCAACTTTGGGTATCACAGGATTAGTGGTGGCTGGAGTAGGAACCGTAGCAGCCCTTTCCGGATTTGGATTGTTTGCTACTGGTGCTTATAAAAACAGAGAAACAACCGCTCCTGATGAATCATTAGAGTATTCAGGCAATCTTGTTTCTCATTAATTAAAAAACTTAGTCTCTCTTAGATTAGCTTTGATCATTTTCAGACGAATTACCGGCACTAGCCAGTATCCATTTGATTTTACAGGTGTAGGTCGGGCCCTTTGGCCCGACAACAATAAGCACATTCTGAAGAGCAATTATGTCCAAAAGATCGTATTTGTCGGGCCAAGGGTCTGACCTGCCCCAAAGACAAACTATTTAACCGTTTGATTTTAAATTTTTTTTTTATATCGACCCCGTAATTGGGGTTAGGCGACTTCAGTTGATGCAATTGCGTGAACGGTTACGATGCCTGTTTTAGTGCAAGGCGTAAGCGTTTCCTCGATTTCATTAATATCTGAATTGACACTCCAATCATACATTTTGGGACCAGAAACCCTAGGATTATTCTGCGGCCATCCACTTTGATTTAGCTCTCGCACAATTCTTTCGCGCGTTTTCTTATCTCTTGAATTTAAAAACCAAGAATAAAATTGTCGCCCCCTATTCTGCGTTTCATTTTGATTAGGAGGGACTTGAGCTTTAATCCTTTGCTCATCCCTCTATTACGAGGTGCTTGAAAGGATAAGCATGTAGGGAATATCGTCAATAAATTATCTAATCACCTTGTTTTCATGGTACTATTTTCTTTGCTTCTCAATTAAATGTGTTGCCTGTTCCAAGTTTTGAGCCTGAATATTAAAGTTTTTAAATGCTTCCGATTCAATTAATGCAATCTCATAATTTTTAATGCAGCAAACGCTGATTAGTGCCTTCCTAAATGCAAAGTCAAAAACATGACCTCCTTTCATATGAGCCTGATCCAAAAAATGCATATGATGTCCTGGAATATTCATTGTTGCCATATAAGAAGGAAAGAAAAAACCACAGATCATTCCAGTTACCTTTGGATAAGAAAAATTGATCTGCAGTTCAGGCATCGTTTCTATAAGAGGTCTAAAAGGTTTGGGTTGGCAAGACTCAGTCCGACACTCCATTTTATCCATTAAGCATTCAAAACGATAAGCATAAATGTAATTGAGCGATGGCACTCTTTTGTCAAATTCAGCCGAAAAATGTTCGAAACTTTTAATGTTCTCTAAGGTAAATTGGTGCGTTTCCTCAAAGTCGACTACCCAAGCAAAGGGTGATTTTTGTTGTGGATCTATAGGCCGTGCAATACCATCTTCGATGATCCGATAAAATTGACCGTTTGATCCAATTAATTCTCCATGGACAGCATCAAATGTGCCTATACCCATATTTCCTTTTTCCATGATTTGTGCAAGGCAGTGATCCCCTTCATATACTTTATCAAGAAAACCACAAAGCACTCCTACCTGAAACAAGGTTTTATTCGAGCAACTCATGAAATCACCTCCGTTTGAAACTATTCTAGATTGTTGGAATTCAGTGCAACCTCATGTCATTAGCATGAGGAAGAACATATTAGACCTCTTTCGAAACGCTACTGTATCGGCGAATTGCTTCGTCGGTACGGTGCTCGAATCCTCATGTACTTGCGTGTACACTCCGGTTCT
>DAIAOV010000090.1 GCA_027437055.1 Legionella sp.
AGTTCCTAAATTCAAAGCAGAGGCACTACTGAATGGAAACACCAACCCAGATGAGGCACTATTGCGCGCGTTAGCTCAGGAACTTGAAGTTAATGCAGATTGGTTAATCGGGAAATCAGACTCTAAATCAGACTCACACTAAACCTAGCCATGAAAACGATGATTAACGCTAATTGGTTTGGCGTTTTTCTCAATATATTCAATAATTTTTCCAGCAACATTGAGGCCTGTGGCTTTTTCTATACCTTCAAGGCCAGGGGAAGAATTGATTTCTAATACCAAAGGACCGTGATTAGAACGAATCAAATCAACGCCAGCTACTTTTAAGCCCATGGTCTTAGCAGCACTGACCGCTATAGCGCGTTCCTGCGGGGATAATTTGACCTTTACTGCTTTACCACCTTGGTGTACATTGGCACGAAACTCCCCCTCTTTGGCTTGCCGTTTCACGGCTGAGACTACTTTGTCGCCAATAACAAAGCAGCGAATATCCGTTCCTCGTGATTCTTCGATAAATTCCTGCACTAAAATATTGGTATGCATTTCTTTAAATGCATTAATAATACTAACTGCGGATTGATGGCTATCAGCAAGAATCACTCCTTTACCTTGGGTTCCTTCCAAAAGTTTTATTACCAAAGGAGCACCACCGACCATATGGATCAAGTCTTCAGTATCGTCTGGAGATTGCGCAAAACTGGTCAACGGCATAGGGATTCCTTTCCGCGCCAATAATTGTAATGAGCGAAACTTATCTCTTGAACGAGAAATCGCTATAGACTCATTTAACGTGTAAATCCCCATGGTCTCTAGATGACGAAGTACAGCAGTACCATAGAAAGTATTGGAAGCACCAATTCTTGGTATAACCGCATCAAAATGAGGTAAAGAAGCACCGCCACGATAATGAACTTTGGGATTAGATGCGGCGACATTCATGTAACAATATAAAGGATTAATAATTTTAACCTCGTGGCCAGCCGCCTCCCCTTCTGCCTTTAAACGCTTATGCGAATATAAATGTGGATTAGTGGCTAATATTGCAATTTTCATGAATGAATGGTTCCTCAATTATTTTTCTCTCTTTTAAGTAAAGCCTAGTTTAAAAAATATAAAATCTCACCCTCTTTGGTCAAAAAAAGTAGAGCAATTCTAAACTCTAAGAAACTAGTAACATATAATCTTTCGCTAATAGATCAGCATGATGTGGCGTGGTAAAAAATGCGTTCAACTCACCTTGTGGATTAAATAACATTAACGCACCACTATGCTGTACATCATAACTTCTAGGATCTTTACTGTCTTTGTATGCTACTTTTCCATAGGCAATGCCCATTTCTCTGGCCATTAATTTAATTGACTCTTCATCGCCTCTTGCCCCATAAAAAGTGGAATGAAACGAGGTCACATAATGGCCTAATTTCTCGACGGTATCACGTTCGGGATCTAGAGATATCATGACTACGCGTGGTAAATTTTTGACTCTTTTTTCTTCAAGAATCTTATACATCTTACTTATTTCAGCCAAAGTAGTAGGACAAAGATAACCGCAATTAGTAAATCCAAAAAAAACTAAAGTCCAACGCCCTTGCAAGCTTGAATTATTAAATGGTTTCTGATCTATTCCCGTCAAATTGAACTGATTCATTGTTCGTGGATTTTCAAGATACGTTCCATGAAATGCAGCCACATCTATTTTTTTCTTGAGGAAAAAATGCTGCGATAAAAACACACCGGCCAATAATCCAGCCAGAGATAATAAAATGGTAACAGTTAATGTTACACTCTTTATTTTCATACTCATTTTATCTCCTCACAAATAATGATCTATTAAAAGGAATACAAATAAAAGCATTAAATAGACAATTGAAAATCTAAAAGTTTGCATCGCTACTACAGGTTTTTCAGTACGATATAAATTATGCGCCCAGAACAAAAATCTAAAACCAAGACCTAAAGCTCCTAACAAATACACCCAACCACTCATACCTACTACAAAGGGCAATACACTAACAACCAACAGCAAAATTGTGTATAAATAAATATTCAATTTGGTGTATTGAATACCATGAGTTACAGGCAGCATAGGAATTTGAGCATCTTGATATTCTTCAAAACGATAAATGGCTAAAGCCCAAAAATGAGGAGGAGTCCATGTAAAAATAATCAAGACTAATAATAAAGCTTGAGGATCCAAATGATTTGTAACCGCTGTCCAGCCTAATAATGGCGGCGCAGCTCCCGCTAATCCACCAATAACAATATTTTGCGATGTAGCACGCTTTAGATAACCTGTATAAACACCAGCATAACCGATTAAAGTAATGAAAGTAAGTAAAGCGGTTAGTTGATTAACAAATACAATCAAAACAGTTAAACCTAAGGAGCCCATTATTAATGCAAACCCTAAAGCTTGAATGACAGAAACGCGACCATGTGCCACCGGTCTTTTCTTAGTACGAGCCATAATGGAATCAATGTGTCTATCGACAAGATGGTTTATGGCTGCAGCACTACCTGCACATAAACCAACGCCAATTAAAGTAAACGTTATTAAAGGTAAATTAATCCAGCCTGGCGTCGCTAAATACATTCCAACCAGAACAGTTAATAACATGAGCAGCACTACCCGTGGTTTGCATAATTCGACGTAGTCCCGCCAATTCACAGGTAATGGAGATGCCATCTCAGTAAGCATATTTCTGCCCTCCTCGCGTAAAATGCAGCATACTGAAGATAACCGCAAGTAAAAGAGCGGCTATTCCATTATGAGCTACAGCCACTTTTATTGGTAATAAATAAACCACATTCAACACACCCAATACAAACTGAATGACCACCAATGTAGCAAGTAACCATGCGGCTCTCGTTAGATATTTTGATTTGTTTTTTAATAAAATAAGGGCACATAACATTAATACATAACTCGCCGTCACTATGGCTCCGATACGATGAATGAACTGAATACTAATCCTGACCTCATTATCTAGAAGCCCACCTTGATAGTTGGCACCAACTGGAGAAAATAAGTTAAAACCTTTGGCAAAATATAATTCAGGAAACCATACCCCATTACATGTAGGAAAGCCAATGCAAGAAATACCCGCATAATTGGAGCTAACCCATCCTCCTAATGCAATTTGTAAAAAAACGATAATCACGCCTAGCCGTAACCAAGGCCGCCATTGAGGTAAATCCTGACCTACAACAGTACTCATTTGTAATCGGAAACGACTCAAACAAGCAAAAATAAGTATTCCGCCTAACAGATGCCCCATTACCACTACAGGTAACAACTTCAAAGTAACAGTCCACATACCCAAAGCCGCCTGAAACATCACTAAGACAAATAATGCTAAGGGTAAATGCCACGGTAATTGATATCCCTGTAAACGCTTACTTAATACTGAAAAACCAATAAAAAAGATCAATAGTCCTAAAGTTCCTGCCGCATAGCGATGCGCCATTTCTGTCCAGGCTTTCCTGGACTCTATGGGGATTTGTGGGAATTTTGATTGTGCTTCTTTTAGTGCAACATCCGCACTTGGAAGAACCATTTTACCGTAACAACCAGGCCAGTCAGGACAACCTAATCCAGCATCGGTAAGACGCGTATATGCTCCCAACATCACCACAAACAAAGCCAATAAAACGGCGATCGTTGCCGCAATACGAATCGAATTATTTTGCATTACTTTAACCACTCTTTTTTTCAGTTGTATTAAGCAACAGTTTTATATCTTTATAAACATCATCGGGATTAACTCCTGATTGATAACTCATAACCAGAAAATTATCTGGGTTAGCTATAAAGATTTTTGCTTCTGGAGAAAGATCTTCTAATTTTTCCCTATCTTCCGTTGTTAATTGGAGCAGATGAAAATCGCGCTCTTGTAATACTTTCCTTACCTCATCCGGTATTAATGAATTATTGTCACCTAGAATCAACCGCTGATCGACTGAATACAATTTACGTCCTAATGCCAAACGGACCCTTGCTAATAAATCCAATTGCTTTAAGCAAGCTCGTTCGCAAGATTTTGGATTCCAAAAAATAATTTGCCACTTAGACTGAGAGTTTAAAGAGCTCAATTCTACTGGGGGGTTAAGTAAAGTGCCCTTATTCACCTTTGTAGCGCTTAACCATGTTGGATGCTGATAAAATAAATAAGCAGCTATACCAGGAGCTGCAAACATGATGGCCAGCAGCAATAAAATATAATATTTAGTTACTTGTTTCTTCATTTTTCTTCTTTAGATTTAATGCTACGAATAGAATTAGAACAGCTAATGCCATGGCAAACCACTGCAACGCATAAGCTAAATGACGTTGCGGAGGCATGGATACTATAGCCCATTCACGTACAAATCCATATGCATCGTTCTTATCGAGGCGAATAATAAACGGATAGACTTTTTTTTGCAAAATATGCCTTAACATTTTTGCATCTAAAAGTTCAATGATAAATACTTTATTTTCCTTTTCTTCCATGCTTGGACCTAAAACCCATTGCTTTTTGCTAGGGAAATAGACACTTCCTTGCAACTCTATTGCCCCATCGGGAGATAAAACCACAGGGAAAGAACGTCGCGTGCTATCGCCCTCAATCCATCCTCTATCCACCATCACAACAGAACCGTCTGCAAGTAGTAGAGGAGAAAGAATATCATAACCAAACTGATGTTGATGGTGCTGATTATCTAGTAAAAAAACTGGTGTTAAATAAGTACCTTGTAATTTGACCCGTTGATATTGTATTGGTTTTTTCTGGCTAGACTCCCAAAAAATGGGTTGTTGCTTTGCTAAAACCGCTTCTGCCGCAACCATTCTTGTTTTCTCATCCGCTCGGTGTATCTGCCAGAAACCTAAACGGATAAATAACGAAATAATTACCATCGCAAGAAGAGTTATTAACCAATTTGGGGTGAAACGAAACTTAAAACACGTTAAACTAAGCATCTTTTATTCATTGCTCTATGGTTTGGTAGGGGCTGTTGACCATTTTACTATATTGGTCGCAATATTCTGGTTTTTGCACTTAGTAGCTCACATAGATTTTTCATGTTGAACTACGATGCCCGAAAATCAGGATATTTTACCTCAAGTTAGCGAATTCTCAGCGGCCCCTAACTCCTGACTGAAAATAGCAATTATGGAGTATAACAAATGATTACCAAACTGTTCATCATCTTTGTGATGATAATTATCGCAGGCTCTCTTGCAAGCGGTTTATTTTTCCTTGTTCGTGATCAAGGAAATTCGAAGCGTACAGTTAAAGCATTAACAATAAGAATTAGCATCTCGCTTACTTTATTTATTTTTTTATTTATCGCCCTTAAATTTGGTCTTATAAAACCCCATGGAATTTATTAAAACAATAGTTTATCCATTGGTAAGTCCAAAAATATGAGCACATCAAACTATAATGTTATCTACCGTAATTCACAGGACAGAGAAAAATCATGCTCATGACGTTATTATTTATATTTTATTTCATAATTAGCTTACAAATAGTTTTTAAACCCAATAAAACTCTATTATCTCAATCTCTTATTGCATTACTTTTTTCCATTTATAGCTTTAACTATCATAGCCACTTGGTGAATCTATGAACATAGAAGGAAAATTGCACATTTGGGGTAATTGGCTAGGATTATTGTGCCTATGCGTTATTTTAGGTTTTGTATTAGCTGAGCAACTGATTTGTCATGATTTACCCTGTCCTTTATGTTTATTGCAGCGAGTGGCCTTTGTCGCAATAGGAATGAACATACTCATGAATTTATGTCTTGGTTTTAGACCAGCACATTATGGATTGATGTTACTATCAGCCCTATTAGGATTTGCTGTTTCATTACGTCAAATTACACTTCATTGGGGATCTAATGCTCCAGGATATGGATTGCCCGTACTAGGGCATTATCTGTACACATGGGCAGCCATAGGGTTTGCGATTATCATCATTCTTATAGCAACAGCTCTCATTCTTGAGCAAGGTATTAACATTGAATATAAGGTCCAGAAAAAATGGGGTAAGGCTTTAATTGGTTTATTTCTTTTCTTGATTCTTGCCAATGGAATAAGTACATTCTTAGAATGTGGCCCATTCGCCTGTCCTGGAGATCCTACTGAATACTATTTGTTACACTCTTATAAATGATTTTTTTAAGGATTAATTATGCGTTTATTCTTTATCAGTTTAATGTCTATATGTAGTTACATTCACGCGGACACTATTAATAATTACATGAATATAGCAAATAACATTCCGCAAATGGAAATCAAAGCCGACCCACAAGCACAGGCATGGGCTAGATCGGCTCATCACGTTCTTACTATAACCTGTGAAAGTATTGCTGAAACGATTATTCAGGCTAATGACGCCGCAAAAAACCAAGGAAAACCTATTTTTTGTCTTCCTCAAGGTACTCAACTAAATGCGGAGACCTTAAATGAGCTGATTCAAAAAACCTATAAAGAACTGTCTAGCCAACAAAGTGATAAAGATAAAATGACTGTATCACAAATAGCGTGGATGGGAGTTGCTAAATATTACCCTTGTACTAATAATACCAGCAACAATCAAATGACCCATGTCAGCACCTTATTGGAGCAAGGACACTAAAACTCTAATATGCATTGATGTCGGGCCAATGGGACCCGACCTACATTAAATTATTGACTAAATTCCTCAAACGCTTCTAAAGCTTCTGCCGCATACATTAAAGAAGGCCCTCCGCCCATATAAACTGCCATACTTAAGGTTTCTAATAGTTCTTCTCGAGTGGCTTGTAATTTGATCAGTGCCTGTGCATGAAAACCGATGCATCCAGGACATTGTTTTGCCACTGCTAAAGCCATAGCAATAAGTTCTTTCGTTTTTTTATCTAAAGCACCATCTTTAGTTGCAGCTTGAGACAAAGCAGAAAATCCAGCCATAACATCGGGCATTTCTTTACGCATTTTGGCTAACTGTGTACTAATGTCTTTGGTGATATGAGTAAATTTATCTGACATGAAAAACTCCATTTTGGTTAATATAATAGACCTTAAATGTAACGTATTATTAATCCAAGAAAAAGAGTAATTATGGCTATTTGATACTTATAGTCTTTAGCGAATAGCTTGATTTAAAGTTTCTCTTGCCAAGGTCAAACGTTTTTCTATTTCACCTAACTCGGCCTGGAGACTTAAAACAGCGGTTATATTAGAAGCGCGTTGCATTTGTCCTAAAGTCTTAATCATAGCTTGTTGTTGGCTCTCTAAGGTTTTAATATCTTGCTCAAGAGTTGTTATCCACTGTTGTCGGGTGCTTAACACTTTAATTCCGAAATGAACTTTCTCTTCCTTTTTATTTTTTCTGCTTTCCATCTGACATAGAGTCACTAAAACATCTACTTTTTGTCTAATTTTAGTGGCTACATACTGAGCGCTATTTTTGCTTTTTTGCTGCGACAACACGTGAATGTCCGCTTTAATTTCTTCAATACAGGACATTCCTGTTAACTCAGGCCCGGAACGAAACAATCCCCGAGGGAGACTCTGACTTCGAATCAAGGGGCTAAAACTATTGATTTTCCATTCCAGCTCAGGCAAACGTGTGGTTAATTCTGCTAATAGTTCATCAATGTTATTCATAGATACGAAACAAATTATTCTCTGATTATCCTATACCAAACAATAGCAATTATCTTAGTACAATTGTGAAATCATCATACTGCGGGCTCCAAATCCACACGTGTGGATTTTGATTGCAGCCAAGAGCTAATAAAGGGAGGAGTGCACATTAACACTAACCCTATAATTAAGGTCAATTCATAACGCACTGTGCTGCCAACATTGATACCATCAGGAGGAATGAAACTCACGCCTAATGTAGTAAGCACACCAATAATACCAATACCAGTCACGAACAACAGACCAAACATCCCCCCTGGAATTTTAAAAGGGCGGAGGTGATTAGGTTGACTTAAACGTAATTTAATTGCCGCAATAAACATAATAAGGTACATCAACATATATAATTGCGCGGCTAAAGCTGTGAGCAACCAGTAAGAACCATTAACACTAGGCATGAATAAGAATAAGGTTGATAATATGGTAACAATGAGTGCCTGTGTGACCAGCATCACTACAGGAGCGCCGTTTCCATTAGTTTTTTGGAACATTTCAGGTAAGTTACCTTCTTCTGCAGCAACTAATAATCCTTTAGTTGGCGCTATAATCCAGTTGCTTACTCCTCCAAGACCGCCTAAAACCAGCATCACGGCTACGACAGGCATCATCCATCTCATATGATAGCTAGTAAAAAATGCCTCAAAAGCTTGCATAATTCCGGCAACCAAATTGATATCGCTTCCAGGTAAAACTATAGCAATGGCTAAAGAGCCAAGAATAAGGGTACTTAAAATAATACCTACAGAATAAACTAATGCTTTAGGAAAAGCATATTGTGGATTTTTTACATCATTAGCATGAACCGTAGCTATTTCTATTCCACAAAACGACATAATAATTGCTGTTAGCGACACCCACATTGATTTATCCGCTAAATGAGGAACTATACTGGGAATATCGAATTGAACTTGTAAAGGATTCCCCTGAACGATCCAGACTGCTCCTAAACCAATGATTAAAGACATGGGTAATAATAATCCAGCTAAAGAACAAATATTACTGAATAAGGCTGACGAACTCATTCCACGCAAATTAAGAATAGTCGCCCCCCAAAAGCAGCTAACAATAACAGCCCAGAGAAAATAAGGATTATTACTCAAGGTGGGGTTAATTAAATAGCCAATAGTTCCTGCAACAAACGATAAAATTGTTGGGTACCATATGACATTTTCTATCCACTGCAACCAGATAGCTAAAAAACCAGACTTTTTACCAAAAGCTTCTTTTACCCAAATATAAATTCCCCCTTGTTTTGCCCATCCAGAAGCCAACTCCGCTGAGACCAAAGCAGTAGGGATTAAAAAAAACAACGCGCCTAAAATAAAATAGAATATTAATTGGCTGCCAAATAAAGCTGTAGCAGGCAAATTACGAATACTATCTACAGAGCCAACCGTAATCATAGTCAGGCTAAAAATTGTTAGTGAGTGTTTCGTATTACTCATTTCATTCCTTGGGTACAGTCTTTATCGGTTCAAATACTTAATTATAATCTATTATAGCTTAAGTAAGCCTTAATAATCGCATAAAAAATAATCAAATGCCATATTATAATCTATCTATTTTCAAAAGCTGATCAGTTATATTCTTGACATAGGGCTCTCTTTGCAACGACATCTTTAAACGCGGTGCGTTCTCGGAGAAATCGAGCTTATCCATAGAGATCTCATACAGGGTCATGTCGTTATAGGTACGATAATAAAATGTTTTATGGGTAATGTCTTTAAATACAACCCATTGAGTAATATCAGCGACCGTTTGACCATTGTCAACAGAACGAACATATCCTGATGGCAAATCTACATTATTCATAATATGCTGCGCCAGATTAAGTAAGTCTTGGGCATTGTTAGCAGAATACACATTCTTTAACATAAATGCCACTTTTACAAACCGCGATGGCGGAGATGCATCGCCAGGAAGTCCCATCGCCCCAGAGCCCTGTCCCAAAGGAGCAAACGACATTGTCTTTACTTTAATTGTCTGAGGTATATCGGCAAATAAATTAATGTAATTACGTAACTTAGTGATTTGCCAATCGTATTTAGGCGAATTAGTCATCACCCCAATATTATCAAAGACGTTGATTTTTTCATTATAAAACTCAATAACAATTCCTTTTCCGCGTGCATCATATATAGAGGCATGTGCAGGCAATATAACATCGCCTAATTGATGAATTATCTGATTACTTACATAAACATGGTTTAGAGCTTCTTTTACTTCATCTATAGTTTTAAAGTTAGCTAATACCCAATCACCAAATAAGGAATACGGGATTGCTTGGCTGTCTTTATCTGTAGGAATTGATTAATAATGAGTTTCATCTGGGAGGTATAAATACTCGAAGGTTAGCCCGGTCTCATTCATTCCATCAAAACTGGCATCAATGCCAAAACTATCCACATAGACATAACCATATTTGGCTTTCCAACCTAATCCATGCTTATTATTTAGTGTTGTTATGCTAAGAACGCGACCACGTGGTGAAGTTCGAATATTAGATTTCAAATCAACAGCAAACTCCATACTGCGGCTAATAAGCACGGTACTATCTTTCGCTGTTAATCTGAAATCGGAGCACGCGCATGAGGGAAAACTCAAAGAAATACATGCTGACACAATGGCGAATAAAGAATTACCTTGAACTTTCATAAACATCCTTATTCCGTAATACTTAGTTGCAAGCATAATGACAGCTTCGAAGTAAGAAAAAACTACTTTCCTTTTAGATTTAAGGAGCTAGGCCAAGTTATTAGCTAAACATAAATAGGTATTATCATCGGAAATGCTCTTATGAGCCTTTTTATAAAAGAAAGCTGCGTTGTTAGAACGTTTTTTTGATCCAGATGCAGGACGTGTCCTAAGAGCCATTTCATTCTGAATCATTTTTACGGCTAACTGATGGTTATTTTGGATTGCATGATCTAACGCGGTTAAGCCAGCGGCATCTTTGATGGTAAGTGAAGCACCATGCGCACAAAGTTGTTCAAACAATCTTTGTTCTTTAGTAAATATCGTTGCCTTGCACGCGATCATTAACGGAGTTCGTCCTTTTCTATCCTGAGAATCAACCCGAATACCTTTTATTTTTAACAAATCACCCACAATCTCGGGGCCACTGTATTTACAGGCGAGATGCAATAATGTAAACCCATCAGATTTGCGTTTTTTATTAATAAGATAATGAGGAGAGGAAACCATGGCTTGAACTACTGCACGGCGCCCCTTAGTCAAGGCCGTGACTAAGGGTGAATTATCACTCAATTGATCATGAAAGAAAATAGACCATCCAGATTTTAAACATTTTTGTACTGCTTCTATATCGCCTTGCAATGCAGCCATGGAAAAAAAGGATATTTTGTCTGCATAAGTTATTTTAGATTTGCAAGGAAATATTGGATATACATTATTCAACCACTTTGGCAAACTATCACAAGATTGCTTTGCGATAAAATCAGTATTTACAGTAAGTCTATTTTGTGTCGTTCCAGAAATGCACAATTCATAAAGTTTATTGACTAGTTGTTCCGAAGTAAACTCATAATAAGGCTTTTTTATGTGTTGCTCAAATAGTTCATTGATTTCCATAAATCGCCATAACTTACCAGTGAGCTTAAACCCCATTGCATGATCATCAGTGCTAATAATTACAGCCGTACAACCATTAATACCTGTGTTTTTCAATAAATTAAAATAAGTGTTTGCCTCTGTTTTTGAGTCAAAAGTATGTGTTTTATAAAAGATACGCCTGACTCTAGAAAGTTTTGCAGTAATTTTCCGCAAAATAGAGGGTATATCAGATTGCCATACCAGTTTTCCGTACTGTTTCTTATAGTCTAAAGGCTCTTGCGCCATACAAATTTTTCTTAGTAATACAGGAATTTTTTTAATGACACGCTCATTTCTGGTTAATAATTTATTGTCTCGCGTTTTAGCCTCTACTTGCTTTACAATAGTGGGCAAATTAGATTGGTGAGCTCGCAATAAATGTAGTTGTTTATAAAATACCCCCTCATTCCCCTCTGCTACCGCTGCCGCCCAATTCAAAGTAAATCCATAGCATACAGCGTCAAACCCAGAATGCCCCATATCAGATAAAATAGTCGTTATCGCATCATGAGTTAATGAATTAGGCCCCTGGGTAGGAACTTGTCTTTTGCCAAATAATGACCTATCAAAGATAAAGGAAGCACTGAGAACAACCAAAATGGCAATAAGCCAGCATAACATAATCCACATGTTTCATACGCCTTATACTAATCCTTAGTAAAATTCGTTAATACTTTATCGTCTTAATCTAGATTAACGTAGGTTCGACAAAAAGCATGTGACTATTTTTGATGTCACTAAACGAAGGCTATCTCGTAAAGCCTGTCTCTTGCAGAGACAGAGATGCGCAGTATTTATACGAGATTCAATATCAAGATCATCCAGTTCAATATAAATTTGTTATGGTGAACTCTCGTTAAATTAGAACTTATAACATAAAGCAATTGACGAAAAAGAAAATAGCTTTCTCTAACTACAAGAAGCGCTCACCTTATAGGGACCAAGGTTAGTAAACTCTGCCTTAGCTCCTAAACTGGCAGTAATAGGGATTACCTGTGTATTATACACAGTTTGCACTAAAGTTTGTCCCTTACTCAGCGTGGTGCCATTAATTTGCCCATACCCATTTAATACTTTAATTAAGATACTGTGATTTTGATTTGAAGTAACGGTCATTTGACATACTGAACTAATAGTCTTAGATGATGCATTAACTAATGTCAGCACTTGGCCTGAAGGTAAGTCATAATTCGTTGACGTAAGTAATTTAATTATTCCATTCATAGAAAAGGTGTTATAACTCACTATCAAAGCAAGAAAAAAAGATACTCCTTGCATATTCTTTTGCATCATTCTTCCTTAATAAGTAGATTAATTTATAAGTTAAAAATAAACGATAATGAGGTTACAAACAATCTTTTAACCCACTAATCCGTATATGGATTAGTAATTCAACTAAAATTACTCTTTAATCGGCACATAAGTAGGGCAATCGGGTTGCTTTAAGAAATGTCTTGGGTTTCTATCATCCAATAGATCGTAAAGAGAATGGATGATAGA
>DAIAOV010000091.1 GCA_027437055.1 Legionella sp.
ATCATTGAGGCTATAGGCTAAACAACCGCTCTGTCTTTAGTCACGCACGTTTGCCGAAAGTCCAGGATGCTGTAAGAATAGGAATGATTGCTCTTGCGATTGCAACTACTGTGCAGGCCTTAAAACCTCCTATAGGCTCGGGCTTTTTAGCAGCGCCAGTGGTCTCTGCTATTTATTTCAAAGCCTCTTTATTAGCAGCTAACGTTGGTGGGTTGCCTTTAGTTTTGGGAATGACCATATTCTCAGGTTTTTTAGAAATTCTTTTTTCCCGCCTCTTATACCGTTTACGTGTGATTTTTCCACCCGGAATTTCAGGTTTTATCATCGTGATTGTTGGTATTGAATTAGGACTTGAAGGGATTAGGCAATTTCTAGGGGTAGCAAAACCAGGGGTACATCATTTTGAACTCCATTTTTTGATTGGCCTATTTACCTTAGCGATGATGGTAGGATTAAGTATTTGGTGGCGAGGCATTATTAAACTTATTTGTTCTTTTATAGGCTTAGTGTCTGGCTTTCTTGTTGCATTCTTATTAGGAGTTATTGAGCCTGAAAAAATTGCGCTCCTTAAATCCATACCTTTTGTTGCCTTACCTAATGTTTCATTTATTTCTTACCAATTTTCATTTGATCTTATTTTGCCCTTTTTTATAGCTAGCATTGCAGCAGCCTTACGCACTATTGGGGTTATTACTACGTGTCAGAAAATTAATGATCCTGCTTGGAAAAGTCCTGATTTAAAATCAATCAGAAGTGGAGTATTTGCTGACGGGATAGGTTCAGTAATTGCTGGATTATTAGGCATTCCAGGCATTAGTACGGGCCCAAGTTTAGTTGGTATATCGAATGCTACTGGGGCAACAAGTCGCTACATTGCATTTGCAGTGAGTTGTATTTTGATTATTATTGCATGGCTCCCAAAAATAGTTGCTATCTTACTGATCATCCCCATGTCAGTTGTCGGTCCTGCATTGATATTTACTGCGAGTTTTATGATCGTTGGCGGTATTCAAGTAATGACATCACGGAATATTGATGCCAGAATGACTTATGTTATTGGTTTCGCACTTTTATTTGGATTGAGCAAAGAAGTATATCCCACGTTCTATGCCTCATTACCTCATGCATTGCAAACTATTTCTAGTACATCGCTTTCACTTTCAGTTTTTGTTGCTCTTGTGCTTCATATGATTTTTCGTTTAGGCATTCGTAAAGACACGGTGATAACGTTTGAAAAAGAAAAAGATTTATCTAACGAGAAACTGACCTATTTCATTTTTGAGAGCGGTAAAAAATGGAGTATTAACACCACAATAATGGAGAGAGTTGCACACAGCACTAGTGAGGTGATGCAGCATCTTCGCCGTAGCAATCTGATCGAAGGATCGGTCGATGTCAAATTGAGTTATGACCAAGTGGATTTTATTGTGCATATAAAATACACTGGTGATTTATTGTTGTTACCTTTTGTGAATCAAGGAAAAAAAGTTTTTCTCGAAGAAGAAGCGTTTTCTTATGGATTAACTGACTTCTTAACAGGCGTCTATCCTGATAAATTTGAGCGCTTTATGCTTAACAATGAGGCGCATATTAAGCTTTACTTTATTATGTAACATGTTCTCTTCAGTTGATTCCATTATGCGTTCAGGAGTCACGGCTTAGGTCTCTCTTTTTCTCTTGATAATCTCCTAAAATGACACAAACCAGACCGGTAATGAGCATGGTAAGGGATATCAATACAGCGAGAGTTGGTTTTTCTCCAAGGAATACAAGTGAACAAATGATGCCAATAATTGGTACGCCTGTTAAAGCTAGAGAGGTAGTAACCGCGGGGAAGCGTTGGCTTATTTCAACTGCTCCCCAAAAGGCTAAACCAGTAGCAATTGTTCCAATATAAAGATTTAATAATATGGAGAACTGAGTCCAGTGGATGACAGGATGTGGTTCAAAAATCATAGCGCTGACAGCAAGTATTATCGTCCCTACTAATAAGTGCCATGGCATTAACTGGAGTATTGACGATTGTGACGGCATAAAACGAACATGAAGAATAGCGATGGCCCATAAAATCGCCGATAAGAATAAGGCGGCGCTACCCATTAATGCATAGCGATCAGACCAATTAAATTCCAGTGGATTAAACAGTGCTACAATTCCTAAAATACCAATGAGTAAACCAATGGCTTTTGTTACATTCAAATGCTCTTTGAAGAAAATAATCGCTATAGGAGCCACCCAAAGAGGGGTCGAATACACTAAAATAACGGCATGTCCCACCGCGCTGTAGAATAAGCCAAAATTAACTAATACAGTGAAAAGTCCAATTTGCAATCCGCCGACAGACAGCAAATGAGGAATGTCTCTACGTTTTGGAAGAGTCAATTTGTTTTGAATGGTAACCAATAAGAAAAGAAACAAGCAGCCTATGAGCATCCTGGTAAAACCAAACCACTGAGGTGGAATATAATTCATTTCCATTTTCATTAAGGGCCAGTTCATCCCCCAGACTAATAAAACAAATATCAATAATAAAATATTCATAATGACATAGTCATTGTTACGATAAAGGTCTATGATTAGGCTTATTATTATGTCAGCTCGATAGTGCAATTTGAAGCAATTAACGCGTCACTATTAAAATTTATTTCAATTAGAATAATGAGTATTTTTGAACCAATAGTATTAGGTTTAGTCTTAAGTGCTGATTCCTTTTCCGCTGCCCTCGCGATGGGACTTAAGCCTCATAGGTTTAGCGATGCTTTTAAGTTTGCATCTCTGTCGGGAGGTGCAGAGTTAATTGCTACGTTTATAGGAGCTTGGGCTGGAGAAAAAATTATTTCCCAATTTAGTTCAATTGCTCCTTGGATTGCGTTTTTATTACTGTTTGCTGTCGCGATGCATATGCTTTACGAGGGGTTTATTGAATGGAAGAATAGAAATAGAAGTATTGATGTAGCAAAATTTCACGGGTTTATCAAACTTTTAATTGTAGCTGTTGCAACCAGCCTCGATGCTTTAGCTATAGGTGTAAGCATAGGTGTTTCTAATAAGCCACTATATCTTTATTTAATTTCCATTGGTGGTTGCGCCTTTGCAACAACCATAATTGGTATGGGCATAGCGAAAAGAATACCTAAACGATTATCAGTAATTTTTAACGTCATAGGAGCATTCATTTTATTTGTTCTTGCTATAGGAATGACGAGGTTATAATTTTTAATTTGTGCCAAGCAACTATGGGCCTAATCAACTTATTAGCTTGTTCTTCATAGCCAACGTAGACTAAGCGACAGCCCGGTCTACGTTAAATATTAGCGAATGGCCTCGACCCATACAATTTAAACTTACATGGAAGCTGTCTTATTCTGAACATCTTCCGAACTTAGCTCTTCTTGGTTGTCGTGGTTGCGTAAATCTCTCATATGCATTCTAAAGTCTTGCTGAAATGTAAAGTTCTTTGTTAATGACGGAAAGATTTTAGCTAATTGATATTCTATTTCTTTTATTATTCGCATAAAGATGTTGTCACCAGTAGACATAAGTGCTTGTTTCGTTTCTGGTACTTCATATTCTGCCTTAAAGTTTTTCAATTGTTTGTTTGCAGATAGAGTATTATCAGGACTTATCGTAGCGCGCAATTTATCAATTGCTTTATAACTTTGAACTGCGGATACCAGTTCTGCTGAAGCATCTTTCAATGCAAGCTCGTCAAAATCATGAACAATTGCTTTTACATCATACTCAATAGGTTCATTTTCAATGATCGTTTCATCAAAATAGACGTCATAGTAAGCCTTAGTACCATCAATTTTTGCTATTTCTTCCGAAATGATTTGCGCTAGATGTTCCTGACCTTTATCAAGCTTGGTATTGAGTACGTCAATGTGATTTTGGGCTACTTGGTTACATTTTTCAATATAGGCCGTTAATCCTATGGGTAAAGACTGAGATGGTTGTTCTTTTTCAGATTCCACAAGTGCAGTGACATATAATTCTAATTTATCGTCTGGTAATTGTTTAATGTATTGGGTGATGTCATCAGCATCTACATTTTCTCCCAGTTTTTTTACTGCGGCAATTAATAGTGCTTCAGGTATTTGTCGCTTCGCTCGCTCGGGAGAGGTCTTTTCAGAGTGCACCCCTCTTTCATGGAGGTTAGAGACTAGCAAGGCTACATTCTCATCTTCCCAGCTAATACCTGAAGTTAATTCCTCTTTAGTTGAATTGGCATGGTGAACAAGTACTGTCTGTTCTTTATTATGATTCATAGCCAGTTGTTCCATCACGCTGAGTCCGCCTCCTCGTATGACAACTAAATTACTACGACTCATCAATGGCGCAATTTCTTTATCTCCTTGGTTACCAAGGGGAATTATTCTACTTTTGTATTCAGGATGTCTGCTTATAATCTCATTAATTCCATCTTGAATAGCAGGACTTTGGCCACCAAAAACGAATACTCTATTCGTACCATTTTCAAGCATGGTTTCTATATATTCAATTGTGTCCTTGCTGGCTTGGCTACCAAGCATGATGGAAGCAATTTTCTCATCCTTCTCAATCACATAAGGTTGGGCTTCTCCAGCAAGAGTGATGGATACTTGTTCATCGAATTTAGAGCTGTAATCCAACATAGGATCTTTAAATCCAGACCTAACCATTGGATTCTCTGCAGCGGGTATATCGCAAATAGCATTAAATTGATGACCTTGAGGGAAAAAATCCTGGATAATCTCTTCTTTCATGCCCACGCCATATAACTTCATTTGTTGTTGCTGTTCAGGGCTGAGTGTTGATAAAGCATTAAAGAAATGAACGGCACCGTGGGTTGGCAAATCAGTCATGTATTGATGAATCAGTACTTTGGGCGCGCTTATTTCAGGGTTCTCATCTAGCCACTTGTTATATTCTATAGCGGCATCACACAGTGCGGGGAGAGCCATGGCTTGTGTGCTGATGATTTCGGTATACGGCTCACCTTTTTTAGCAGCCTCCTGCATGGCCGTAACGAAATAGGACAATACGTCCTGATAATTGTTTCTGTCACTAATGGGTTGTAGATCAATGAGTTTCTTTAATTCTGAAGTTCTGTCATTACGTTGCAAAACATTCCATATTGCAGCACTCTCATACCCTGAAGAGCAAACGTCCAACAACATATCAACATAGGGTCTATTCTTGCCTTTTTCTTTATTCGATAGCGCCTGGATTTCATCATTTAAGCTCTTTGGATCAGGTAATACTGGATATGAAGTGAGCGCAACTACTGACTGGATTGGGCGGCCAATAGCTGGTGCGTGCATCACTCCAATACCCGTAGCAATTTGATCTCTTGCTGGTGATTGAGGTTTATGCTCATACAAGGTTGGCTCATATTGAGGTAAAATAATATTCTCTCTATGATTTTTTAGAAGAGAATCCTTAATCCCTTGAATCGCTGCAATATGACCGCCGCCCCCGCTGCATCCAACCATGAATGGCTTTTTTTTGTATCCAGATTCTTCATGTTCATAAGATGTTTTTTTAATAGTCATGATATGTCTCTATTGCACAATTTATAAGTACATACTAGGGAAAGCTATTTAAATTTAGCGAGAAATCAATCTCTATGTACATATTAATTATAACATGAATAAATTTTGTTTGATAGATCAAAAATAGATCTAATTATATTTATTTTGCAAAATTTGGGTTTTTTTGAGTTAAATAGAAAGTCATTGGTGAACAGCAATCAATGCCAGATGAATGTACAAAGACTAGAGTATGCCTAATAAACTTCTTGTGGAACGAGCAGAAAAATCAATTGAAAATAATCTGTAAATTAAATGTTCATGGTAACAAGAGGCATATTTTAAAAAATATAATATGAGTTTTCCAAAATTGATGAACAATTAAAATGTCAAAATCGATTAAAGTAGTGATAACTGGTGAACGTGCAAGAATAGTGGAAGTGGTTATTGATAATAGTTCATCGGAGCTTGTTGATACATTCATTGTACCAAAGATTGAATCCGGGGCTATTGATTTAACTAATGCTACGCGCATTGCTGCCGGTGGGACTCATGTGCTTTATCGATTTCCCAATGCTCCTTTTGTTTTTAAACTCATGAAAGAAAATCTTAATCATAGGGAGATCGAGGAGTTAGAGCAAAAATATGCTATTTTATACGGCTGCTTTGACCGAGATGAAAAACAACGATGCATCCGGGAACAACATATTGCTCATCCAGTGTTTCTTGAGGGAAAAGAGCTTGACGATGCCGTTTTATCAATTGTCCCCTATGAATCTTGTTTCAAATCTGAAGTTAAATTTGATTTTAAAATAGAACCTGCGGAATGTGATCCTTACTTAATGGAGCAAAAACAAGAGTTGTTTGAGAAAGCCAATAAAGCACTTATTTGTAACGATGGAACAACAGTAGATTTTGATTACGTAGCCATTGATCAACGAATTGGTGATATTTTGCATCGTTTGGATGATGATCCTCAGCTGCAAGAGGTTATGAGGGAGTTCTTGACGCATTATCGTGATTTTTATCAAAAAACTAATATCATCTTAGATGCTATGGGGTACGAAAATATTCTGTTTTTTAAAGACGTAAAAGGCGATTGGCAATTTAAAATAAGCAGTGCAATTAAACATGATACTGGCAAATACACGCAGAAGTTATTTAATGTAGTGCATTCTGGCGGCACAATAGATTGGACTATGTTGATTAATTGTACCCATGCCTATTTATCACCGGCTAATATTAGAGCCGTCAATGTATGTGCAATGAAACTCGGTTTGGAACCAGTTATTACTGATGTCGCCATTGATTCAAAAGATTTATTTAAAGTATCGCAAGAATTATCAGTAGGAGAACGAATGCTTTCCTGTGCACGGCATGGCGACTTTGACAGAATGAATAAACTATTCGAAGAGCATCAGGGGAATTATTGTTTTAATCTCAGAGATTTCTGGGCCCATTCTCTAATTGCTGATGAATATACTAAACACAAACAATCACCAGAGACACTTGCAACGTATCTGAGAGCAGTAAGTAATTTACGTGTCGATTTACCGGAAAATGAGGGGGATGCAAAACGAGTGCAAGAGGCTCATGATGCGATTATCGCCCGAAAAAATAGACACGAAGAAAAAATGATGTCTCAAAGGACGTCAAATTTCGCACATAACTCTCAATTGAGCTTTTGGTCATCAGCAGAAACTACTGCTGTACCCATAGAAGAAAAGACGTGCCAACCCCAAACAGTGACTCATCATTACAAAGATCAATTACAAAAAACAAAAGAAGATGATTATTCTGTAGCACCAGAGTTTTCTTTATCCTTTTTATAAGAATCGATGATATAGAGAGGCAAACAAAAGGAATATGAGCCAACAGCCCCTATTTTTTTGTAACCGTTCACGCAATGGCATCAATTTAATCTTTTATAACGTAACATCTCAATAACCTTGGGAATAATCCGAGCTGCGACCGTTAGGAAGCGGATGTTGGTTTGGTTTATCCGCTTGCTGACGAGCGCGGCTCGGATCGCGCGACTTAAGTTATGACGCCATTGCGTGAACGGTTACATTTTTTCTTCAGAGCTATTTTAATGCTACTATTTTTATAGTAGCATCTACTAAAAATATAGTAGAGTATGTTTTATTTGGTTTCTGGAGAAAAAATGTCGCTAAAAAAAGGGGCACACACTTTTGCCCATGATCGCCTCCTTACAGAGGTAGAACTTGAATTAATGAACATTATTTGGAGCCTTAATAAAGTAACTATTAAGGAGGTGGTTTCTCATTTATCTGAAGAAAGACCTTTAGCCTATACCACAGTAGCGACGGTAGTAAAAGTACTGGAACAAAAAGGGTTCCTTGAGTGCCAAAAAAGCTCTTATGCCCATATTTTTGTACCCATTGTGACAAAAGCTGAATATGAAAGTACCTGTATTGAACATATGGTTACTAACGTCTTTGATGGGGAACCTGTTGCACTGGTGCAAAGACTCTTGATGGCCAATAATTTACAACACGATGATCTCCAAGCAATTGAAGAAGCACTGAAACAGTTGACTTCTAATAAACAACCCGAGATATAGTTATGGTATTCCTGGAAATTTTCTTGAGTATTCATGTCTTACTTTGGATGAGCTCATGGCTGATTGGTGGTCGTTGGTTCGCACATCAACCTTCTTTTAAACTTAAATTGGCTCGTTTTCTATTAGTAAGCTGTGTACTTTCTCCATTACTCGTTCATTTTATCAATCCTATAGACAAACCTGAACGACTTAACTATGTATCCTTCGATACTTTGCAGGAGTATGTTAATCAACCCGTGTTACATGCAGGGCCTTCATCATTGACTAGCGAATCCTCTACTGTGCTCACAATGAGTACTATAAAATATTACCAACTCTTTTATATGGTATTGGGTTTGCTCATCTTGCTTCGAGCTTATCCTGTATTGGTGAGTTTAGGTCGCCTAAGAGCCATGTTAACTGAAGCAGTACCTTATCGAGTTTGCGGTAAATTGGTTATTAAGGTGTCTCGCCGCTGTCATATTCCGTTTTCAGTATATATGTTTAACAAAGCCTATATCGTACTACCGGTATCCTTACTTTCTTCCTCCATGAATATGAAGATTGCCATTGCTCATGAAGGGCAACATCATCGTAATGGGGATTGTTTGTGGGCTTATTTTATTGAAACCTTGCGTATCATTTTCACGGGAAATCCTGGCATTACTCGATGGTATCGTGTTTTAAGTGAATTACAAGAATTAGCATGTGATGAAGTATTGGTTAGCCAGACAAAAATTTCGGCACATGACTATGGTCACTGTCTGTTTGAAGTAGTACAAGCAGTATCTCAAAGTTCTCTGTCATCTAACCGAGAAATTGCATGCACGGTGGGTATGGCTTTGAGCAAACAAAGCGAAGACTGTACTTTTATCATAAGGAGAATTTCAATGTTATCTACTTATCCACCTAATGCATCTAAGCCTTTATTAGGAATAGCATTGGCCGGGTTTTCTATTTTGGCACCTATTTGTGTTGCTTATTCGGCAGTGGGCTCCTTGGCTAGTCCTAAAGAAGGCCCCATCGATACCAGGCATTTAGATCCTAGAATGCAGAGCATTGCTGAGAAAGAGATTACAACAGCAGTCAAACGATATCAGGCAAAATCGGGAGCCATTGCCATCGCTGATCCAACTACAGGTAATATCATTGCTTTTGCGGAAGCAACTAATAATAAAAATGAGAACAGTTGGAAGTCACGCATTTTTTCACCAGGCTCTACGATAAAACCATTTATTGCTGCGGCAGCAATTGATGCAGATAGTAGCTCTGTAACAAAGAACTATGATTGCCGCTCACCTTATTACTTAGAGGGTAAAAAATTTACCAACTATGATCCTAATACGAACTCTGCTTCTTTAACTGAGGCGATTACCCAATCAATAAATATCTGTTTGATCAAGGTTTCTCAAGAAACTGGAGCAGCAATCATTCGTAAAAAACTTACCGAATTCGGTTTTGACATGGACAGTTGGTGGCAAGCAAACCAAAGTGATAATGTGCAGTTGGCGATGGCTGCACTCGGTGAAAACATCCCCGTTACCATTGAATCGTTAACTAAATCATATGCAATTTTGGCTCACCAAGGGCATTCATTTAATGAAGGAAAGGGGGCAGTTATTTCACCAACAACGACAGGCTCTATACAGCATATGTTGGAAAACGTTGTCACAAAAGGTACTGGAAAACGCGCCGCTATTTCTAACATTGCTGTGGCTGGTAAGACCGGAACGGTTATAGAAAATAAAGAAAAGCATCTTGCTTTATTTGCTGGATATATGCCAGCTGATGCTCCACGTTACGTCATACTCGTGGTGATTGAAGATGGCCATTTAACCCGAAAAGGTAAGACGTTGACTTCAGGCGGGGAGTTGGCCGCCCCGGTGTTTCGTAATGTGGCGATGGATGGCTTGAATAGTACAAAGTGATAAGCAGGCTATGAGTTGAAACGATGTTGGAGTTGTTATGAAAAAAATAAGTGTATTTTTATGCGTGGGACTATTATTTTGTACCACTATTTACGCTCAAGGTACTTGCTTTTTAGCACAGGAAAATGAAACAGTCTTAAAAAAAGATGGTGCTGAATGCAATAAGCGTTATGCACCAAACTCAACTTTTAAAATTGCATTGAGCCTTATGGGGTTTGATTCTGGCATATTAAAAGACACACTTCATCCTGAGTGGCCCTATAAAAAAGAATATGAGCTTTATCTTAACGTTTGGAAATATCCTCATAATCCACATAGTTGGATGAGAGATTCCTGTGTTTGGTATTCGCAAGTATTGACGCGACAATTGGGTATGAAACGATTTAGCGCTTATGTTGATTCCTTTCACTATGGCAATCAAGATGTTTCAGGTGATAAAGGTAAGAACAATGGTTTGACCCATGCTTGGCTTTCAAGCTCACTTGCTATCTCGCCAATAGAGCAAATTCAGTTTCTACAAAAAATAGTCAATCAAAAATTACCGCTAAGTCCCAAGGCTTTTCGTATGACTAAAGACATTATGTACATCCAGGAATTAGCTGGGGGTTGGAAACTGTATGGAAAAACAGGGAGCGGTCAACAATTAACAAAGGACAAAAGCCAGAAATTACCGTTACAACATGGATGGTTTGTGGGGTGGATTGAGAAAGATGGTCGTGTGATTACCTTTGCCAGCCATATTGCCGACAGCAAAGAAGAAACTACCTTTGCCAGTTTTAGAGCGAAAAATGAGGCTCTGAATAAATTATTTTACTTGATTAATGAGTTGGAACAATAAGTGTTAAAAAATGCTTGACCCTATTGTTGCTATATACCTTACCTTAGTCTGTAAGGAGGAAACACGATGACTCAATGGTTCGTAAAAGACTTAAGCCAATTAACCGGCGTTTCGGTGCAAACCCTGCATCATTATGACCGTATCGGTTTACTTGGGCCTTCATTGCGCCTGACCAATGGGTATCGTGTTTACTCTGAAAAGGATTTGTTACGATTGCAACAGATTATTGCTTTGAAATTTTTCGGTTTTGAGCTGTCACAAATCAAAAATTTTCTCTCTGAAGAGGGGAGTGTGCTGAAGCATTTTAACAGCCAAGCCCAGGTGTTAGAGCAAAAAGCAAACGCCTTACTTGAGGGAGCTAAAACTTTGAGAAGCATTATTAATTCTGTTGATGAGAACCAATCAATTCCTTGGGAAACCATTATTCAACTTATAGAGGTATATCGCATGACAGAGCATCTTGAACACGGTTGGGTTAAAGAAATATTCACGCCCGATGAACTCAAACAGTATGTTGAGTTTGAGAGAGAAATGAAAGCTAATGCAACTCCTGAACAAAAAGCAGCTTTTGAAAACAAGTGGCATCAGTTGCTTGAAGAGCTGAAAAATAATATTAACAACGATCCTACTTCGGAAGCAGGTATTTATTTAGGAAAGAAGTATATGGATTGGGTCAATGGGATCTATGGTAAAAAATACGCTCATTTAAGGACCAAAAAGTGGGAGAAAGGATTTGGCGAAGGAAAAGGTCTTGATGAGATTGGGTTAACGCCCGAACTAATTTCTTGGCTAGAAAAAGCCACCGATGCTTATTGGAGAGATAGAATTTATGGCATTCTTGAGCAAGTAGGGAAAACGCATTCCTCTAAAGTATTAACTCTTTGGAATGAAGTGCTAGATGACATGTATGGTGAAGAAACAGCTCGTAAACTAGCCATTTATGAACTTGCTATCAATGATGATAGGGTAAGTCCTGAGGCAAAGAACTGGCTTCAGAGTCTCTTGAACAAGCTCGGTTGCTTGCAGCCGGGATCACACATTGATCCTTGCCATCCCTGGTTGCAAGCAACCAGGCTACAAATAAGTGACACAGGGTTAATTCCTTAAGTTGATGCCATTAGCTTGTTCCCCAGGCTTGCATCTTTTAAATTGTATAATCAGGTGCTCCACTGCGGAATTAGGTTTATTGCCTCTTCGGCAGATTGTAGTTTTTTTGATGTTGCTTATCAATGTCCATTTGTTATCCTTTATGAATCCATTTTACTCCTTAGAAACCACAATTATTGCCCAGGATTGATCAATGTCAACAATGAGTCTTAAGAATCCCTTGTGTTTCTGAATCTTCATTAAAAAACTTGACGAAAAAAGTCTTACTCAATTTGGGATTTTTTTGGTTTATTCTGGTGAACTCGGCTGTATAACCGCACTTTTTATAAAATTCTGGTGCTTGAAAAGTACTAGTTACCAAATTGATGTTATTAAATCCCTGGCCTTTAAAGTGATTTTCAAGAGCGAGTACTAACTGTTTTCCATACCCTTTGCCACGATAGGCGCTATCTACCCAAATGTCATCAACATAAATTTCTGCAAACGCAGTAAAGGCATTGATGACACCAAAAATTTCCCCTAATCCATTGCTGATAGTTACTGAAAAACGTCGATAATTGACGTCTATACCATGAAGAGCCTCGTAGGCGATGAAACCTTTGCTCATGCGATTTTCAGTAATTTCGTCAATTTCATCAACCAATTGGATTTGATATTCTGTGTTATTTTCTGAAGGTTTTTGATTCCTGTGAGTGTGACTCTCGAAACGAAAAATAATCCGTTGCGGTTGCTGTGTATCATAAAG
>DAIAOV010000092.1 GCA_027437055.1 Legionella sp.
TTGGTTCTTATGTTCTCGGTGGATTTGAGGATGTTGCTTGCGTAGCCAATAAGGCTACTGATACGGTTAATGAATTATTTTCTCCTAATAAAACTTATCAAGAGGAGTTTTTTCTTACTAATGCTAGGCGAGTATGGGGCTTTTTTACTGACCCTGTCTTCCCTCCTTTGAGTTCTTTTGATGTGGCTCCTGAAGCTAAAGATCGATGTACCATTGTGTAAGAAGCTGATCCGGGATTGGGTTCTAATCAGATTTCGATCTCGGGTTACGACTGCGCTTCCTTGGCTATATCTTTAAGTTGACACTATTGCGAGAACGGCTACCATCTTATTTAATAGTGATCAAAAACATTCAAGTTGAGTAAATAATAAGGCACAAAGTTATTTATTAATCAATTTGTATCCATCGCTCGTTATTTAATACATTTTGTGGTATAATTATATATACTTGTTTTATAGGCTTTTTGGTTAAAATCTTGTTTTCCGTGAAAATCCCTTCCTTAGTGCTTCTATCAGCAGCTAATTTATTGCGACCAAACGTATCACTTTATTTTTTCTTGAGAGTTCCTAGTACAAGTATTTGTTTAATTTTATTTGGAAAATTGAAATGTCTGTGAAAGAAACTGGTCATGTAAAATGGTTTAATGATTCTAAAGGTTATGGTTTTATTAGCCGAGATAATGGTCAAGATGATGTGTTTGTACATTTTCGTGCCATTATTAGCACTGCTGGACGTAAAACTTTAGTAGAAGGTCAACGCGTAGAGTTCGTAGTGAGCAAAGGCGCTAAAGGTCTTCAAGCTGAGGAAGTAACTGGCCTATAAAAACGTATTTTGCATCCCCTTCTTTGGAGTGTTCTATAACATTATATAGGGGTGGATGTTAAAAGGTCGTTTTTTCTTAACGTCCTGCAATGTGTTTGCGGGACGTAGAAATGAAGATGAGTATTGGCTTTTATTAAGAATGTATTTCAACATTTTAAAAAGCTGGCATTCGTTATTGTCTTAGGTATAATGCTATTATCAAACTTGGTCAGGATGACTCAGATGATAAGATCCGCTATCCTATTTTTGCTTACGTGCTCTTTTAGTGTCAATGCCTCTTACGTTGTTAGTGGAACCTTTGAAGCAACGCAATCATGCCCTGCATACCTCTCTAAAAATAAAAAAACTAACCCTGACCATTTAATGGTGCGCCCAAATTACCAATATCCGCTTAAGGAAATTAACAAAACACCTCCCGATTGGGTGAGAATTGAGCTCCCAGAGAACCATAATACCTTACGTTGGGTTAATGCCAATTGTGGTATTACAGAGTATAATCAACGCGATACGAACAGATGTAATGCCGATGCAGGAAGAGCCGATTCTTACGTTTTGGCTTTAAGTTCTCAATCTGGATTTTGTCAAACTTATGGTTATGAGGCAGGAAAACCTGAATGCCGCAAATTATCTCCTGATTCGTACCAAGCTTCTCACTTAACGTTACATGGTTTATGGCCGAATCAAGATGCTTGTGGCCAGCGTTATGGGTTCTGTGGCGTTCATCCTCGACCTAATCACTGTGATTATTCCCCTTTAGATTTAAGTCCCGTCGTGGCAGAGGAATTAAAAAAATTAATGCCGAGCTATCGATATGGGAGTTGTTTAGAGCGCCATGAATGGAATAAGCATGGCAGTTGTCAGGTATTAGCTCCTGATGATTATTTTACTTTGGCAATGCGTCTAACAACAGAAGCGGATCAATCTGTCTTTGGACAATATTTAACTCATAATAAAGGGAAAACAGTCAAGTTAGCGACTTTACGAGAGCTAATTGCTACCTCATTTGGTAAGAATAACGTCGATAAAATCTATCTAGGGTGTAAGAATGGAATATTAGTTGACATATTTATCCAATTACCTCCATTAATTCCTTTTAACGAATCGTTAAGTTCATTAGTCAATAAAGCTCCGGCTTATTCAGAACGTGACTCTTGTTCTTCTAATGTGATTTTATCTAATTTTTCTAAGGAGTCTTGGTTTTAAGTGAGCTGTGCTGTTGCACATTGTTAGAACTTACTCTAATGTAGAGGGATTATTGTTTCAGGAAATAAGAACATGTTAAAGCGGTGTTATTTATTGATTTTAATTATCTTTTTTCTGTCGGGATGCTCTCATTTTTCGCGACAAAAAATGCCTCCTTCAGAACCACAATATTCCGGGCATAGTACTAAACAATACAGAAACGTTGGTTCTTTTACTCAGGTTGATGGTCAAGGAAGAATTAATCTCAATTTGCATACTGGTTATAAAAAGCCGCAGGTTATATTAATTGGAGATCCCAGAGATTTAGCTCAAGTAACTGCTGCGGTCAGTGGTACCACTCTTTATTTAGCAGTAGGGAATGGCTACCCCCGCTATGGGGAAGTGACTGCCGATGTTCGAGGAACATTCCTTAATACACTCCGTTATCGAGGTGCAGGGATAGTAAAAGGAAATAGACTGCATACACGCTTTTTAGAACTTTATTTAGCGAATCAAGGTACCACGCAATTAGGTGGTAGCATAGGATTACAAAAATTAGTAGTTTCTGGTAATGGATTAACCCAAATCAGTGGTATTACTACTCATGATGTCCAAATTCGTTTAAAAGGAAATCCTAAAGTGCAACTGACTGGTTTTGCTAGCCTTTCTAATCTAAATATTGACGGTGGTGGTTGGCTTAGCTTTTACTGGGTAAAGAGTAATCATTTAACGATTAAAGCGACAAGAGCAGCAAAAATCCAATTAGCAGGTATCGTTAATAGGCTTGAGGTGGAGTTATGGGACAGCGCTCGCTTTAAAGGCCGATATTTGCGGGCTCAACGCAGCTTTGTCAAGACACATGATAGATCTGTTGCTGAAATTTCTTCGGTAAATCATCAAAGTAGCCTAGCAAGGGATGCTAGTGATATTTATTATTATAATATTCCTACAACACGTGCTGATTTTATGGCTAATAATGGTTCTGTATTGAATATGAGGGAATGGAGTCTTTTCAATACAGAAGAATATAATCGTTACAATAAGCAGTTCCCATAACGATTATTTAGGGGATTTAGCAGAAGTGCTTCTGCTAAATCCTAATAGAAATAGCATAGTAACCGTCAAGATTCTAGATTACACCCTAAGTAGTTACATAGTATAGGGTTAGGGGAGCGTGCGAAGTAGTTCATTTCTATCGTGATCGTTATATCTATAGCTATGGTCGTTTTCTTCACCAAATTCCATTAGTGTCTCTATGAGACAATCTAGAAACGAAGAGGAGTTTTCTTCCCGAGATGTTTCACTTACTTCATCATTAGCCGCACCATGCTGTAAGGCTAAATATGCAGTAGCTATAGTCATGATGCCTAAAGCGAATTTTCCTAATTCTTTCGCTGTGTCTGCCATAGTTTTATGAGAAGGTTGAGAGGAAAAAAAGGAACGCATTTAAAACTCCGTAAAATTAAATAGGGGGAGGAAAATAATGTAATCAGTTCATTTTTTCAATAGATCTTTTGCTATTTAAGCATTATTTGTAGCTATTAATACATTGAACGATTTCTGGTGCATCATTATCTAAGGGAAGAAGATGGGCGGAATTTTTTAACCAATGTATGGTCGCATTAGGAAGAGGGGAAAACAGTTTCTCTACCTCTACAGAGGCTACAACTTCGTCATGTGTTCCTAAAAATAGGTCGATTGGGCAGGTTGGGGGTACCCACTGATAATTCCGTGCTAGAGCAAGCATTTCAATAATGGCCCTAATAGGCAATTTTCTATAAGTGATTTCTGCATGCTTATTAGAGACCAGGTTGCCAGCGGAGTTGCGTAATTGATCAAAGCCCAAACATTTAAGTACTTGAGCTAGTTTTAAAGTCATGCCGACATGCATTTTCAATCTAAGAGCTGGGGCTAAAAGGAACAGATGATTCAAGGTAAAGTGCTTGCTTAGCTCACAAGCTAATAAACCACCTAAAGATAGGCCTAGAACATCTACTTTTTGATACTCTCTAAATAAAGCGTCACAGGCAATATTGGCACTAAGGAGCCAATCCTTGGCCGTAGATAGGGAAAAGGCTTCTATACTTTCACCATGTCCCTGCAAGACCGGGCAAACTATTGCATTATAATGCGTTATTTTGGGGATTAGATATCTGAATACTGCTGGTGTAGAAGAAAAACCATGGAGTAAAAGTAATGCTTTTTCGTTACCAGAGTTCCGTTCATCTATTGGCTTAATAAGCGAAAGCTCATTTTTCGTTAATGAAGAAAGTTGCTTACCCCGGCGTATATAGCGAAAATCATTATAATTCATGGTTACCTTTCTTTTCGATCCCTTGTTCTTTGGCTTGCTTCCGGCAAAGTAAGGAGTATGGGAAGCAACTAAACTGCAAAATTAATGTAAATTCGTGATGACTTTTACTTATTATAAGGCAAATTTTGTTATGATGAATTTACTATATTGATATTATTCTATTAATTGGTATCTAGGGTAAGGGTAACGTTATTTTTGATGCAAATAATATCGTCATGTTGAATCGTGATGTGCTATCTTTAAATTAATAGGATAAGTTTTTTGAGGTTTATTTCATGTCTACTCCAGAAGATGAAGTTGGTGTCGATCTAGGATCAACAACCCCTGATGTTGGTGCAACATCTCCAGGTCCCGGTGCTACTCCAGGTCCCAGTCCTACTCCAAGCCCTCAGAGTGGCCCTAGTCCTAGCCCCCAATCAGGAGGCGGAGTGCTAGGGAAAATAGGGGGAGCTGTAAAGGGGGCTGCGAGTAAAGTAGCTGGTAACATCGGTGATCAGCTGAAAAAGAATATTCTTGGTGAAGGCGCTAACGAAAAGAAAGATAAAGATGAAGATAAAAATAAAAATCCTTATCAGAAGATGGCAGATGAGCTTGAGAAATGGGTGAAGGGTGTCAATCAAGGGATAAATAGGCTGATTGCGGACGCTGTAGTCGCAGGATACAACAAAGTCAAAGGCAATACTCCAGCGCCGGATCCATCAACACAGCAGACTTCGACGCCACAGACTCCGACACCACAGACTCCGACACCACAGGTTGGCAGTTCAACTCCGCAGGTTGATAGTCCAGAACCACAGACTGATAGTCCTGCGCCAAAAGTTGATAGCCCAGCTCCGCAAGCTATGAGTTTAAGCCCGATGTCCGACACTGTTACTAATCCGGAACAAGCATTAACCTCTGTTGGTGATGAGCAATTTCAAACGGGTGCCCCAGGTCAAGATACTACGACTCCTGAGATTCCGACTCCTAGTCTTGATGAAGGTCCTTCATTAAGCGCGTGATTTAAGGTGAGTTCAGTTAATAAAGCAGGGTTATTGTCCGCCCTGTTTTAGTTGACGCCATTGACCGTTCACGTAATGGCGTCTTAAGCTGCGCGATCCGAGCCGCGCGCGGATTGTTTTCTGAGGTGATTGAACAGTCTTCAGTTGACGCCATTGCCTGGACAGTTACCGGGGATGCGATAAGTTTTTTTATCGTTCCAATAACTTATGCGGTAAACTTTCAATACGGCCAGCTTGTGTTACAACGACATAATTTAATTTGCGTTGTAATTCACTAATGGTATCCGCTCCAGCATAAGTTAAACCGGATCTTAAGCCACCAACGATGTCAGCAATAATAGCGTCTGTATTCTCTTTAAAAGGCACTTCTGCAGCGACGCCTTCGGCTGTTTTCCATTCATGCATTTCACCAAGAAATGCTTCTTGTGCTTCTCTAGAGGCCATGCCACGATATCGTTTTACTTTACTGCCATCTTCTTTCTGAATTACTTCTCCTGGTGTTGGTGCTGTACCCGCAAGCATTCCACCTATCATGACGAAGTCGGCACCAAAAGCTAGAGCCTTCACTATATCTCCTGGAGTCTTAATACCACCATCTGCCACTATAGAGCGATCAGAACGAGAACAATCTTGGATGCATGTGAGCATAGGAACGCCGAAACCCGTTTTAATACGAGTACTGCATACCGAACCACCACCGATACCTGCTTTAATTATGTCTGCGCCACAGGAAGCAAGATAATCTGCTCCAGCATAAGTAGCAACATTTCCTGCCATAATGCAACGATCTGCTAGAAGTTGACGTAAGCTTTTTAACGTCTTACCGACGTACTTTGCATGAGCATGAGCAACATCGACACAGAAATAATCAGCTCCTGCATCACGCAATGCTTCAGCTCTTTGTAATTCTGCAGTGGTACAACCAATGGATACAAATACATTGCCTTTGCATTTTTTAAATTCAGCAATGTTTTCTTCTATAGTCATGAACCGATGCAATGCCCCCATGGCACCTTTACTATGCATGAAATTAGCCATGTCACTTTCGGTAATCGTGTCCATATTGGAGCTGATAACTGGGAGATTTAGGCTGAGTTTACCTAATCGATCAGTGCTAATCGTTTCTACAACTCTTCTTGATTCATGATGGTTATATGAAGGGACAAGAAGAACGTCATCAAAAGTGATGGCTTGCTCAGTCATTTTTTATCCTCGTAAAACGCGTACTATAAATGCTCAGCAGCATAAAATGCAAGTCTTGATCGCTCTCCACGGGTTAAAGTCATGTGTGCGCTATGTTCCCAATGTTTAAATCTATCTACTGCAAAGGTTAAACCGGAAGTAGTTTCCGTTAAATAGGGGGTATCTATTTGTTTGATATCCCCTAGACAAATAATTTTACTTCCTGGGCCCGCACGAGTGACTAAAGTCTTAATTTGTTTGGAGGTGAGATTTTGTGCTTCATCAATAATAATGTAGCGATTTAAAAAAGTACGTCCTCGCATAAAATTTAATGAGCGAATTTTAATTTTATTTTGTAACAAATCTTGGGTGGCTCCTCGACCGAAACTACCCCCTACTTGTGAGCCATGAAGTACTTCCAGGTTATCCATTAATGCTCCCATCCATGGCGTCATTTTTTCCTCTTCAGTACCTGGCAAAAAGCCAATATCCTCACCAACAGGAATAGTGACACGCGTCATGAGAATTTCATTATAGCGGTTTTGGTCGAGTACTTGAGTTAAACCTGCAGCGATGGTAAGCAAGGTTTTACCAGTACCAGCTGAACCCTGTAGGGTCACGAAATCAATATCCGGATCTAGCAGTAAGTTTAGAGAAAAGTTCTGCTCTCTGTTTCTTGCATTGATACCCCAAACCGAATGCTTAGATTGAGTATAATCTCTAATAATTTGAACAACCGCATTATTGCCATCTAGTTTTTTTACTAAAGCCTGGAATGAATTATCTTCTGTGCTGATGCCATCATTGGGGTTCCATTGTGAAACTAATGGCCCTGAAACGCGATAAAACGTTTTTCCACTTTCTTGCCAAGAATCCATATCTTGAGCATGTGTATCCCAAAAATTGTTATCTAGTATGTGTAATCCACGATGAAGTAGATTAACATCATCTAGTACTTGGTCGTTATAATAATCTTCTGCAGGAATACCCAATATTCCAGCCTTGATCCGCAAATTAATGTCTTTAGAAATAATAATAACTTGCTTCTTGTTGATGAATTTTTTTTGTAAACCTAAGGCTGTTGCAAGAATAGTATTATCTACTTTATGTCCTGGAAGCGAGGAAGGGACGACCTGGGCAAATTCATCAGTCTGGAAGAATAACTTACCACTGCTATTTCCTTTATGGGAATTAACGAAGCTAGGGATAGCTAAACCATTAACTATCTGCTCATGGGATGCATTACTCATCAACTCTACTAACATGCGGTTTGTTTGTCTTACGTTGCGAGCTACTTCAGAGGTTCCCGTTTTGTGGCTATCTAACTCTTCTAACACCACCATAGGTATATAAATATCGTGTTCATCGAAATGATAAATAGCAGTTGGATCGTGCATTAAAATATTAGTATCAAGCACGAACAGCTTATGCCCCGTTTTGCTAGTATCCATAGGTCACCCCGTAAACTAAAATAGAGTTTCTTATCCTTCAACCAACCTACAGTTCTAGTAATTTGGTTGAATTATAAGATCTATCTTAATTGTGCTAAGGGATGCGGTGTTACGTCAAGAATTATATTTTTTTACAAGAAGATACCTAAAGTAATTATCATCATCTATACTTAAAAGGCTACATCTTCAGCAAGGCGTTCTGCCGTTAATTCTTTATTATGAAATACTATTAATGCACATAAAGCCATAAAAAATAGGAAGAAACCTACATGGTAAATATGTTCATGGCTAACTAATCGCCCAGAAAAAGTACCTAATGCAGCAAAACAAAGTAAAATAAGGCTACGGACAGCGGAGGCTGAACCCCTATAATCGTCAAAGCATTGTAAGGCTCTAGAAGTGGTTCCGCCCCAAAGCAGTGCTGAACTCAGTATATAAATACCCAGAATAATAGCGTTGAATAGAGGATAATAATTCCACTGTAGGTATTCACCTCCTAAAAGTATCAGGCTGCTGATTAAAGCCAATTGAATGGCAATATTAATTGTTTTATCAACACCAAGTCGTTTGAACAAATAAGATGCGAATAAGGAGCCAAATACAAAGCCGGCAGAGGTTATCATTAACAAAAGTCCCATATGATCGGGTGATATACTTTTATGGGCGTAGTAAAAGGGTGCCATGGTGAGGAAACACCATTCACCACAGTTTAATAATCCGAACAGAGCTATATATGAAATAAAAGTTTTATTTTTGAGCATGTGGCCATATATATTTATTCTGTCTTTAAACGACAGTGAATTCATTGGCTTAGATGTTTTTTGTCGTGATGAGAATAGCATTATGAAGCTTAGAATTGCAGAAAATAAAGCAATACAGTACAGATTGGCATGCCAGCCGTAGAGTACGTCTAGTTTTCCGCCAATTGCTGGAGCAAAAAGAGGCATGACAGCTGTTAGAGTGCCAACCCATGTCATAATACGTGTTCCTTCATCCTGAGGAAAGAGATCTTGCACTAAGGCCCAACCAGCTACTGGGACAACAATGGCCCCTGCTCCTTGTAAAAAACGACATATTAAGAGGGTATGAATTGAAGTTGTAGCTAGACTAAGAATGGAGCCAATAAAAAAATAAGCATTCCTATAAATAGGGTTTTTTTTCTTCCAAGAAGATCTGCAATAACTCCCCAGATCAATACCGTAGCAAATTGCCCGATAAGGAAAATGGAAATAATCATTTTGGCGTCATTGGGAGAAATAGAAAAATATTGAGCAATTTGCGGCAGGCTGGGCAGTAAAATATCAGTAGCTACTAGCGTTAGTATACAGGAGATTATGATAATCATTAGTTGGATATTGCGGCTATACATGATTCACTCTGTAATAAGAACAACTTATTTAGGCAATAAATCGAACTAATTGTAACAAAAGGTAATTTTTTATTCTAGAGAAAGTGTTTTTTTTATACAATGATAGTTTGTTATTTAAAAGAGAAAATTTTTGCTCTTGATGGCAGGAGAATACTCGGAGCGTGGTTGGGCCATGGGCCCAACCTACTTTTCACGTTAAAGACAAAGACTTCAATGTATTAAGTACTTCTTCAACATGGCCTTTTACGCTAACTTTACGCCATTCCTGTTTTAAAACACCTTCGCTGTCTATGATAAAAGTACTGCGTTCAATGCCGCGCACCTGCTTTCCATACATCGATTTCATTTTAATGACATCGAATAATTGGCATAAGTGCTCTTCGCTATCGCTTATTAATTCAAAGGGAAAACTCTGCTTGGCTTTAAAGTTTTCATGTGATTTTAGGCTATCGCGAGAAATGCCAAAGATTTGTACCTTCAATGCTTTGAATTGAGGATAAGCATCTCTGAAGTCTTGCCCTTCCGTAGTGCAGCCAGGAGTGGCATCTTTGGGATAAAAATAAAGAACTACAGTTTGACCTTTATAGTCATTAAGATGGGCAGTCAGATTATTGGTGGCTTTAAATTCAAAATTAGGTACCACATCATTTATATTCATGTTATCCCCGTATTCTATGTATGTGCTCAGTCCTACAACTATTTAATGTCTAGTTGATTTTTTTCATGATGCGTGAACGATCACGTTGCCATTCTCTGTCTTTAATAGTATCTCGCTTATCATGCTCTTTTTTACCTTTAGCCAAGGCAATTTTTACTTTAATTTTATTTTTTTTCCAGTACAAGGATAAGGGCACTATGGTGTATCCTTGGCGTTCGACACTACCTATTAAATGATTTAACTCTTTTCGATTGAGTAATAATTTTCGGGTACGAGTCGGATCAGGTATGGAGTGGGTCGATGCTGTAGGTAGTGGCTGGATTTGGGCACCTAACAAAAATGCTTCTCCATATTTGATAATCACATGGGCATCTGAGAGATTTATTTTTCCTGCGCGTAAACTTTTGATTTCCCAGCCTTCAAGAGCGATCCCAGCTTCATACTGTTCCTCAATAAAATAATCAAAACCGGCTTTTCTATTAAGCGCAATGCTAGAATCCGATTGCTTTTTGGCAGTCATAAGACACCTAAATCATAAAAAAATATTATTATAGCTGATGTAGTGGCAATTGAGGACTTTATTTATGGATTTCATGGGATTGCCTTTATAAATAGAGCAATTGACGCTATCATGATATGCCTACACATCTACGGACTGTGCGTCTGATTATGTCTCAATAGGGAAGTTGATTATGAGAAACATATTGTTGATTTTGGGTTTGCTAATAAGTAGCGTTGTTCATTCTGGCGCCATCCCAGAATTCTATGGTTCAATAAAAAAAACTAAGGTAGGTAATGCAACTATATCCTATTATCATTTTGGTCATGGTAAACCCTTAGTTTTAGTGACAGGTCACGGAAATAGTATGCTCATGTGGCATCCTGAGTTTCTAAAACAACTCAGTAGCCATAGAGAAGTCATTATGTTTGACTATCCAGGAATAGGGGAGTCAACTATTGATGGTCCATATCCAAACACTATAGAACAGTTATCCTCATTAGTGACTGCCTTCATCGATAAGCTCAAATTAAATGAGCCAGATATACTTGGTTTTTCCATGGGGGGAAGTTTGGTGTTGCGTATGGCTACTCAAAACAGTAGTCATTTTGATCATGTTATTGTAGTGGCAGCAAAAGCTGGGGGAAATCAATCTGTTTTACCGCGAAGAAGATACTTTGATATGCTAAGCGATCCTGATATCTCTCCTAATGTTGCAATAAAAACACTGTTATTTCCGATTAAAGCAATTAAACAAGCTGATGCTTATCTCAATGTTCTCAGTCAACTTCCTCCTCAAAAAATGGATAATGCTGCTTTAAAAGCCCAGGCTCAAGCTATTGAGACTGAAGTAGGAGGCGAGGGCATTTTGAGGCATCTAGTCCTTATTAAAAGTAAGGTTTTGGTTTTAAATGGAGCTCAAGACATATTAACTCCTGTTCAAAATGCGCTGATGATAGCGGATGCCACTCCAGGAGCTTGGCTTATTCAAATTAGAGGCGCTGGTCATGGAGTATTATTTCAAGAGCCTGAATATTCTGCGCAGATTATGGAGTTATTTTTACGCTCTTAGTTGATTGAGGGAAGCCAAAGACCTGAGGCTTAACTTAAGCCGTTAACTCTACGCTGCTTATTTGTAGCCTGGTTGCTTGTAACCAGGGACAGCGAGGCTCAATGCTTCATCCCGGTTGCAAGCAACCGGGCTATATTGACGCCATCACGAGAACTGTTACATTTTATTCAGTAGTGCGATCAAGATTTCGGTCGTGTTTATAATCTTGGGGCAGTTGAGGGTAAACGCGTTCTAGTTTGTTATTGACCGCGACTCTATCATCAAAAACAAAACAATCACCTTCCCAAAGCGATTTGTTTTCGGGTATGGTTTCTATATAGTTGAGAATCCCGTCTTTCAGATGATAGACGTTCTCGAATCCTTGCGCTTTTAAGTAAGCGGTTGATTTTTCGCAACGTATCCCTCCAGTGCAGAACATGGCTATTTTTTTGTCTTTATTGTTCTGTAACTGTTGCTGCACGTATTCAGGGAAGTCCCTGAAATTCTCAGTATTGGGATTGACCGCATTTTTGAAAGTACCTAGATCAAATTCATAGTCATTGCGCGTATCAATGATAATGACTTCAGGATCTTGAATAAATTCATGCCATTCTTCAGGGCTAAGGTAGGTACCCACAGTTTGGGTAGGATCTACTTCCTTTATACCCATAGTAACAATTTCTTTGCGTAATTTTACTTTTGCTTTAGAAAAAGGATTTTCTTCATCAAAAGTTTCTTTAAAGCGTAAATCTGCTAATCTGGAATCTTGACGTAGATATTGGTAGTAAATATCCATTTCTTCGCGTGTTCCTGCAAAACTACCGTTAATTCCCTCCTGAGCTAGGATCACGGTGCCTTTTATATTGGTTTCATGCATTTTTTTGAGCATGGGTTCGCGTAGTGTTTCAAAATCGGCTAGAGAAACAAATTTATAAAAAGAAGCAATAACTATATTTTTCACTTGACTACCTGAAGATAACAAAAATACTTAAAAAGTATCATTTACTCACTATTTAAGCAATAGGAATGAATTAAATGCATAGGGCAATCGCGCTAAAAATCGCTTGACATTAGAATCTGAGCGAGATACCGATTATCCCAACCTGCTTTATTTCG
>DAIAOV010000093.1 GCA_027437055.1 Legionella sp.
GGACAGGGGGGTCAATTAACTCGGCGGAATGTATGTCCAGAGGGGTTAAATATCACGGCGCTCAACAATTAACCGGATTAACTGGTTATTGGTATCAATACTGGCATTACGTGCTTCTTCCACCATATCTTTGAACGACATTGATTCTTTATGTTTTTCTAATTCTTGAACCGCATATTTTAGAGAGGTATACACGTCCATTAGTCGACTGAAATGTTGGCTATGCTCAGTATTTTCCATAGAAGCATAGTTATTAACGAAGCTGATGAGGGCATGAAGATAGGTAATATCATATTCATAACCAGCAAAACTAAGGCATCTGTTTTGGAGGATATTCAATAAATAGGATAAAATACCGGCGGTAATATCGTCTTTATTCTCTAAGTCATGATAATAGGCTTTGAGCTTTAAAATAGCATCCAAAATATATTGCCAGTAAGGAGTAAGCTCTACAGGGGCCTCTGGTGGTACAGCACCGATATCATCGAGTTCATCTTGATTATAGTGTAGTGATTCAACAGTCTTATTATCTTCTTTAAATTGGAAAATTTGCGGTAACGAAGGGATCGGGGTACCGTTGGAAATAGTAAGATTGCATAGTGTTTTTTTATGTAACTTGTTAATGGCCTCTATTTTTTCTTTATGCTGCTTTTCCTTATAGGCTTTCCATTCTTTATGAGTAATTTGTACAATCGCTTTTCCAGCGATAAAACCACCTATCGCCGCTGCAGCTCCAACAACGAGTACTGCTTCTGCAATTTGTGAGCCAGGTTGCGCAAGAACCATAGCACTGACACTACTTAATACCCCCGGCATAATTTGTTCTCCTTTTGCTACTGATTTTAGATAACTTCCTGTATCTAATGTAAACGGCTCGTGCGTATGTTCTAAAGTGAAGGGGGGCAACTTGAATCACCCAAAGAGCACCTTAACACGGACTTTATAACTTTCAAAATTTTTAAACCCATAAGTCCTTCGTTGGAGTTCTAGGGGGACGTCTTTTCACTTTTCAATTTGATCTTGTTTTCGGTTTTTGAGAAAATAGAACGATTTATCTCCTAATACCGTTAACACTGCCATAAATTAAGCGAGCTATTAAACTATGTATGTTCTTTCCAATGAGAAAAAAGTAGATAAAATTATCGAATGTTTACGCCGCCAACAAGCGCAGTTGACTAATAAAAAACGGATTGCTGTCATCATAGGCGAGGGCTCGGTTACCTCCATGCTGCCTGAGCTGAACGATTTATGTGATGCTATTATACTTGTTGATATCAATTATCCAGTAATTGAGCATAACCAACGTATGATTGAACTCCTTTGTCATAGTAAAGATAGAGAGCAATTTAAGAGTGAATACAAGAAAAATTTTGGGGTGTATACTTATCACATGCTAACAGAGGATGAGAGACGTGGTGACTGGGGGACATTAGGTTTAAAAAAATTACTTGGCCGGGCTAAAGATGTAGGAAAAGAATTCTTCCTGTCTTCAGAGCAGCGTTTTTTACAATGTAAAAATGCCGCGGAACAGTTAGAAATCATTCCTTTATGTATCAACGTGTTTGATTTAGAGCAAGTCAATCAGTTAAAACAAAGACTAATAGACGATAATAGTATTGTCTCTATTGTCAATGTGACCAACCTTTATGAATGGGATGCAAATAAGAATGCCATTAATTGTTACAGAAAGGATGAATGGCAGTCTAATAATAATGTTTCCGAAATGTTAAATCTCTTATTAGATAACTCCGTGACCCCCCTTATTTTATCTTCAGCCTATGAAAAAAATGGTGATTTGCTTTTGGTGGCAAGATTAGATAAGTCGATTAATGGTTATTTATATGAAGCGGAGCAGGCGGTTCAGGCACAAATCCAGGTCTATGAAAAATCGTTTTCAGAACTATGCGATAGTAGAGTTTCCCTGTCTCAATCAACATTCTATGGCAAACGTTCTAGCACCATGAATAGCAACTATCAAAGTGATGAATATCGTCTGAGCAATAAATGATAGATTTGTAAAATGAGGTATCTCTTCCAAATTATTACCCTTCCTGAATTACCGTGACTTGGTCACGGTAATTCAGGTCTTAGGCAAAATTAGAGGGATATCTCAAAGACATCTCGCCTTATGTTGGATTCCTTATCTTAAAATCTCGGGGCATCATAACTAGAGAAGATATAGCCTAATTTTTGAGTATCTACATCCTGTGCGATAAACTCAGGATACAATCGAGTCACTTGTTCGTGTATTTTCTTGATGTCACTGCGTCTTAGGCACTTTCCATTTCGTTCAAAGATTTTTTCCGCTGTAAACGAGCGCACTTCATCCGCATATTTATAGATCTGGGAAGAGGCGTTTTTCTTTTCTTTCTTGTAAATACCGGAATTAAGAAAATGGCAACTTTCATGAACCATAGTACTGGCAATTTCTTCTATGGTGTGTTCTGAATTTAAATAGATATGCTGATCATCGTAGATGATCCCAGATAGGTACTTTTCAATTATTTTTACCGTTTTTTCTGTGGGTGGGTGCTCTTGTGAGAGTAATATATTCTCTTCTTCAAACATGTCTTTCCTTATTCGCCGGTAATGTTCTTTTGATATACTATAAAAGGAATTTATGGTTACTTCATTAGAATTAATAACCTCTAAAACTCGTATCCTGATTATCAACACGATATAGTGATAGGGAGGCAAGTCTTTCCATTTTTCTTTATGTTGTTTCAATTCCGGTTTGTAATGTAACTGCCGGAGAGCTGAACCCCATAATTTTTATTAATCAAAAACAAGAAATATCTTACATTTTAATAAGTGACTTACTTCTATGTGGATTTCTAATAATGACGCTATAATGAAATCGTTTGGCGCAGCTTCAATCGACAGGATGTCATACAAGAGCTAGGATGGCTCACCAAGTATTGTAGCTGTGCACAAGCACGAGGCCCACACTAGTTCTAAGATCTAAGTAATAATAAACAATTGGCTCACAAATTAAACGATATTCGTTTAATTTATTCATTAATGAAGAAAAAAATAAGAGTCAAGACTGTTTTTTCATTATTTTTTTGCTAAAATGACCGCCCCCCTGATTTTATTCATTACTTTTCTTCTTGTGGATATCCTTATTTTTGTATTTAAGATATTATTCCTAATCAATCCCTCATTTTTATAAACCCCTTGTCGTATAAGGATTTTTACAATTTTATCAACATAAAGGAGACACTAACTTATCCCCATTTTCTGTGGATAACTCTGTGAATACGTTATGGTTACTTTCTAAAATCCTGTACTTGAATTGATGGTTCCTCTTGGAATCATGTATGGTAATAAATGCATCATGTTTGCTATGAAGCGTGATGAGTTACGAAATGAAGGGGCGACTTATCTTTGGTTAGAGGGAGATGAGGTGCGAAGAGGTCTATTAATCTAATAGATATGAATTATATGGAAAAAAATATGTCAGATCTGAATCAATTGTCCATCAAGGATTTAATAAAACTAATACATCAACGTGAACTAACAGTATCTGATTTACTTGAGGCATATATTTGCAGAATAGATTTAGTAAATCCTAAAATTAATGCGTTGGTACAAAGCAACTTTTCCGCAGCTAGAGAGGCTGCTTTTGCTGCAGATCAAAAGTTGCAAAGGGCAAATTTCACTCCTCATCCTTTATTTGGTATTCCTTTTACAGCAAAAGATTTATATTCTGTTCCTAACTATGTGGTAACTTTTGGTACCCAAGGATTAACTAATAAGGTATGTCAGCATAAAAATACAGTGATTGCTCGTTTGCTTGATCAAGGATGTATTTTCTTAGGCTTGACTAATACGCCAGAAATGGGCGTTTCTCTAGAGACAGATAATCTCGTGTATGGACGAACAAATCATCCATTGAATCAAGCTTATTCAAGCGGTGGCAGTAGTGGCGGTGAAGCGGCATTAATCGCAAGCCACGCATCACCCATGGGCATTGCCGGAGATCATGGTGGTGGAGCTAGATATCCCTCTCATTGTTGCGGTGTGTTCACCTTGCGTCCGTCGCTGGGACGCCTCCCACAGACAGGATGTGTAGTTCCCAAACGTGGGTGGGTTGCATTAACAAGCCGTATAGCCCCTATGACTAATCACATTGATGATTTAGAAATTCTATTTCATACAATTCATGGTGGTGATGGTTTCGATCCTTATGCCGAACGTCCTCTACCCCAACCTAAACAGATTGCCGATAAAAATATACGCGTTGCTTCTTTGGTTGATCCCCAATTTACTGATATAGATCCCGCAATTCCAGGAATTATTGAGCAGCTTTGCCACCAAATGCCTCAACAAGGCATACATGTTGATATTATAGAAACCTCACTATTTAAAGAAGGTATTTCTATTGCGCAACGACTGTTTCAAGCAGATGCAGGGCGTGGTTTAAGAACGCTTCTAAGCGAGATAGGCACCACCGCTCTTTCTCAGCAAACGCAGACATGGTTAGACCAACAACCTCAAGACCCTCTCTCAATGGAACAATATGCATCATTATGGGCAGAATGGGATGAATATAAAATTAAGTTTTTAACGCTTTTTCAAAACCATGACATATTAATATGCCCAGCGTCACCGCAGTGCGCATTGCCTCACGGCCAAACGCTTAAGCATAATGCCATTTGGCCATTAATTCGCTATACAGCAAGCCTTACACTAACCGAATGTCCAGTAGTAGTTATCCCCTATGGCTGTAATCAACAACAACTTCCCATCGGAATACAAGTAATCGCAAAGCCATGGAGCGATGAACTGGCTTTAGCTGCGGCAAGGAAAATAAGTCAACTAAGATGTATGTAAAATTTGCGTCAACTTAAAGGGTTTATTCCCCATTCGTTTTTTCGACAGGGAATAAAACCCTCTTGATGACTGCATTAGCAGCCTGCTCCAGACATGAGCACTGTAGGTACAAGTTGATTTTGGTTCACAACATAGTTTTTATTGGAAACGATATCTACCCAGTTTGTAAGTAAATCAGGCTCTGGTTTATCACTTGACCACACTACTACTCTAAAGTATCGCGCATTTTGAGGTGAGGTTAGTTGGATTTTACCTTTTTGAGCAAGCATCATTAACGAGCTTGAGTTTAATGCTGAGCCATTAAGGATGCTTCTGTTGGCTTTTTGAGTGGCTTTAGCTGAAACAGCCCATTGCACTGCGATTTTACCTGGCTTATCTTTGTCTGGGTAATTCGTTTTATTATCAATCATAATATTGTCAGCCAAAACAACTGAAGACATAAAGCTTAAGCATATAGAAAATAAGACCTTTTTCATTATTTCACCTAATGGTTATTGAATAATTTTGCCTTCTTGAGGTACACAAGTTGCATTTTTATTGATCTCTGGCGTTTTTAGAGGAAACTTACCTTCAGAGGAAAGAGTAGTCATCTTGCCACGATTTTTGAAGGCTTCTTTAGGAATATGTACAGCTACGTTTTTAATAACATTGACTGCTTCTGGAATTTCGAAATCTCCTACCATGCTTAAAAATTGATAACTTTCTTGTGGTGAAAATCCTTGAGTACTCACTAAAAATTCAATTGCATTCTTAGAAGCAAGCTGCATGGCTTCAAACAGATCTTCATTCAAGCCCATCACAATCCATTCCTTCGAGTTTTCGACAATTGGCCAGGTGAATAAACTGTTGCCATTTCGTTTTGTTTTGTCAAATACGCCCTCTGCTTTTAGATCTTTTCTTACAATAAATTGCAGGATGATTCCCTCATAGGAGGTCTCAAGTGCTGTAACATCAATTTCGCCATTATTTTGCAAGGCATGCGAATCACCAGTCCAAACTAGAGCTCCTTTTTGAAAAACGGGTAAATAAAGAATGGATCCTACCTGTAAGCTGGGTTGATCTAAGTTACCCCCAAAAGGGCCTGGAGGAACTGAATTAAATTGTCCTGGAGCCGGTTGACCCATTTGAGTTTCTAAATTCACAGGCCAGCCATCAGGCCAATCTTGAGGTGGGGCTACCGCTATAATTCCTGGAAACGGTTTTAGATGTAAACATACACCCTTTGAGAATTCAGTGGAGTTTCTTTCTTTATCGTACTTAAAGTACATGATCCTGGGTTTGGTAAATTCCGATAAAATCCCTTGTGTAGGGCTTAAAAAGTTATAGCCAAAATCATTTAACTTTATATCTAGCACTCGAATCTCAAGTACATCTCCTGGTTCAGCCTCCTCAATGTAAACAGGACCAGTAAGGCTATGCATACCTCGTTTTTTTTGAATGTCATATTTTGTATAGAACTTTGCAAGATCAGCAGGTGTTGTTTTATTAAAAACCATTTCATGTAAGCAACTGTTCCAAGTTTCTAGAGAAACTGAATCCCCTGAGTGAACTTTAACTACAGGCTGCTTATCCAGTGTAAAAAGGCCTAGAGTCACGGTGTCATTTGTTGCCGGGACTCTATAGGTTTCTGCTGAAACGGTAGAAAAAAATACTGTTGCGACTAATAAAACAAGGTTTTGGATTTTGTTTCGCATTTCTAGTCCTTAAGAATTGCTAATGAAGGATGTTGGAAATAAAGGATATCAAATAACATACAAACTAATATGAATTATACAAAAACTCAAGTAGTTACGCCTTAGCTTTATTGTGATACAGTAACTTAGGGACTCATTTCAAAGTTATTATGAATTGCTTTCGCAGTGCTATCTCGTTATTTTGTTTATTTCATATGACGCTCCTTTATGCAAATACTGCAAAGTCTAGCCCATCTTTATCCAATTCATCGAGCATTAGTTCAAATCCTGCGGCAGTAAATGTTGGAGCTGGATCCGGAGTTTTGCAACAATATATCGAGAAGAAATTAGAAATTCACGATAATCATGGAATTTCTCTTCAAGGATCATGGATAGGAGATGCTAATAGTCTATTGGGTGGTGGAATACAGAATGCAGAAGATTTCACATCGAATAGCGTAGGGACTTTGAGTTTAACCATTGATATGGAGCGCCTCAATGGGTTGAGAGGAGGGCTTTTCAACACACAGTTTCTGCAACAAAATGCGCAAAATACAAATGCTCAAGCAGGTGTGATACAAGGATACAACTCACTACCTGATGTACCACCGTTTAACCGCTCAGAGCTCTATACACTTTGGTATAGGCAATCCTTATTTGATGATACCCTTTTCATTCGACTTGGTAAAACGATTACCACCTTAGATTTTAACAATGTGGTTAAACCTGTCCCGCTTAGTCAAGGAGATCCTAATATTCCTGCAGTAACAAATTTGATTTATACGCCAATTTTTATTAACCCAGCAGTTGATGGTCTTATGCCTGGTTATACCAACACTGCTTACGGTCTTACGGTGAACTACACTCCTATTAAATCATGGTATGCATCTTATGGCTTTTATGATGGTAATTTAGCAAGTGGGAGGCAAACTGGATTAGAGGGCCCACACTTTAATGGCAACTACTTTCAAGTGGGTGAGACTGGGGGAGCTTGGCGTTTAGGCAAAGATAAAAAGCCAGGAACCATTGGAGTTGGAGTGTGGCACCAAACGGGTCTTATTAACCAGGGAGATTTGTCCCAAAGAGGTTCTACAGGGATGTATTTGTTTGGTTCCCAACGCTTATGGTATAAGTACCCAGGACGAGATGTAAGCGGAATTTCAGCTTTTTACCAATATGGTATTAATAATTCGCGAGTATTGCCGATGAAACAATCTGTGGGAGCAGGCTTAACAGCATTTGGACTAGTTGCTAATAGAAAAGCAGACTCAATTGGACTGGGGGTTTCTTTAGCCTGGTTGAATCAACGAATAACCAATCGCAGTAGCGAGTTAATGTTTCAGATTTATTACCAGGCTAAAATATTTAATTTTCTCTATCTTGAGCCAGTACTCTCTTACATTCCTACTCCAGGACAAAGTACCCAGTTAAGCCCCGCAACAGCTGGAACTTTAAGAGCAATTGTTCTGCTGTAAGCGTTCACGGCTTATGTTTTTAAACGATGCTTTGATGGCTTGCCAACTCGTTACTTGTCTATCGAACACTTACAACACATTCCATGAGAAGAAATATGCAATATCAAATTTCATGTAAATCTATATAATTAAAACCTTAGTTCCAGGATTGGCTTTTACCCAATTAGCCACATACTCGATATAGTTATTTTTGCCAACAGCGATGCATCCACGCGTTGAGCTTGGTAAGTTGTTTAACCAACTAAATGAATGAGATGATTGAGTTGGTCCATGGATCCCTACATCCCTACCTGTATATCCTGCAGCTAATTGCTTTGTAGTCGGATAGAGAATTGGAATAAAGACCTTAAATTGATTGGATTTTCTTGGATGAGCTAATCTATATAAACCAATAGGAGTTTTATTATCTCCCGCTTGTTTTTTACCAACGCCTTTGTATCCTAGAGCTACTTTAAAGGTCTTAATTACAGAGCCGTGTTTACAAATATTTAAAATTCGCTTTTTGGTGTGTACATTGATTCCGTTTGATAAAGGACAAGTCGCAGTACTAGCGAATAAAGCAACAGGAAAAAAAATCGAGATCATTAAAAAAATTGCTTTTATTTTCATATAAGTAGACTAATATTATTGAAATTGGCCAATAATTATTCCATATTATTAACTCTATTCATAGAGGTTTGTAGGCTAAATTTTAACCACTAGTCATAGTGAGAAAGCCTTATTGGAGTTAACTCTTTGATTTTTAAGTAGCGTTTTTGTTAGCTTGAGTCAATTGCATACTCATTTAAAGCACTAAATTGAAACCCAAGTCCTCTATTCTCAAATATCTTAATCATCCTTATAATAACCATAATCTAATGCGTAGAGATAACAATCATTAGCGTATTTTTTACATGACTGTAAGGCTAAGTTTTGTGCTTCCTCACTAGAGGAACTACCTGCATACCAGCCATAGGCCCCTGAGGAACTTACGGTAAAAGCCTTATGAATAGGGCTTTTTAAATAGTTTAAAAATGCCTGTTTACCGTGACTGTATCAATATTTACTGGACTAGCATTAAAATGATTTCTTTTTTAAAATGACTGCACTAGCATGATGAATCAAGCTTTTAGAAAAGTCATGCAACTTTATCATTTAGTGTTCTTTTCATGACACAATCGTATGTTACAGGCATCAATAAATTAAGGATAATGGTATGTATGTATTCCGCCGATGTGGTTTGTATGTGGAAGAGCTTATCGATGCATGCATATTATTTTTTCGTTTCATAGGACATTTATTTTGCAGTATTATTGACCTCTTGCTTGGTAAATTATCGATTTCCTGGTTTAAAATTATAAAAACAATCTATTATTCGGGAGCTAAACTCGCAATTCCCTTAATGTTTATTAATACCTTTATCGGTATTTCAATTATAATGAAGTTGCATGCCATTCTAGCGCCATATAATTTGGAACATGAGGTGCGGTTAATTGCCCAGAATATTTTAACTCGTGATGTAGTCCCTTTCTTAATTGGGGTTTTATTGTGTATTCAATCGGCATTAAATTTAATTAATGATCGGGTCGATGATCTTTTTAATATGCCTCAACAGGTAGTTGTTAACCATATATTACCTATAATCGTTGGCATTAATATTGCTGGAGTATTGTTATACACCTATACCATCACGGCATTTTTTTTAAGTATTTATATTACCTTTCAATATATTTTGGTTGTCAGTCAGCATGTGAATTTTATGAGCATAACCGGTGATATAAGGCTCTTTGACATGATTTATTCAATTTTAAGGACATCATTGTATTGCACCATTGTGAGTGTGACTATAGGCTATTACTATTACGAGGTGGTTATCAGCGGTCGTAGTTCCTTACGGCAAGGGGTTTCCCGTATCATGACACGCGGTATACTATGGCTGGCATTGTGTGGTGTGTGTTTTAATTATTTAGCTCTTTAGGGATGGTAATGCATCAGGAACGATATTATACAATCGTAGGCATTTTTGTTATCGGCGCTCTTGTGTTGATGGTTGCTGCAAGTCTATTTTTTTATAATGAATATCTGCAAGCAAAAAAAGATACCTACGTGATGTTTTTTGAAGGATCATTATCGGGTTTAAAAACATCGGCTAAAGTAACTTATCGTGGCGTTACTATGGGTGAAGTGAAACTCATAGAAATTGTGGGAAATAGAACAAACACTGACGTTAGAATAGTTGTTTACGTTGATTTTTACAAATCAAGGTCATTTGGTAAAAGACATAATGTAGTTCCGATCTTATTAAACAAAGGCTTCGCGGCCACCGTAACCCAGCCCAATTTAGTGACCGGAGATGCTCAGATTAAATTGCTCCCTTCCAGTGAGCATCAGGTGTTTAAGCAAAAGTATTATCATAAATATCCCATTTTTCCAACACAACGTAAACCAAAGTCTATTTCCGTTACCGAGGTACTGGAAACTGCTAAAAGAACTCTCAAGGACATCAGTGATTTCCTTCAATCCAAAGAAGTCAGAAACACTCTGGAGGCGACTAGAGCCATGACCGATAGTATCCAAAAATTAACAAATAAATTGGATGAAAATGTACCACCTGTCATTGCTTACCTTACTCAATCGTTATCACAGTTTTCCAAAGCGGCATTTTCCGCACAAAATTTAACTGATTATTTATTGAGACATCCCGAATCATTACTGCGAGGAAAATCGTGAAATTGAGCAAGATGGGTTTTGTTTTAATGGCTGTATTAGTCCTGGGCGCTTGTGGTCGCAGTAAAGAAGCTCAATTATATGTATTGAATCCTATTGCAGCACAAAAGAAGACAAATCATCATTACACGTATTTGCGTATAGGCATTGATGAAGTTAAAATTCCTAGTTATATTGACAAACTTCCTTTAACTATTCATTACACAGCACATCAAGTTTTTCTGGAGGAGTATCATCAATGGGCTGAAGCGCTGAATAAAAATATTGAGCGCGTGATTAGAACCAATCTTACTACTCTTTTGCCAGGTGCTTTTGTTGCAATATCACCTTGGGATGTTTTGTTCAAACCAAGCTATCATTTACAAATCACTATTCCACAATTCTCAGTCGATATTAATGGCAATAGCATATTGCAAGCTGAATATATTATTTATCACAATGAACAGTTAATTGAAAAACGCGATGTTTACTATTATCAAAAAATACCTGTGGTTACACCAGAGCAGCTGGTCATCAGTATGAACAATAATTTAACGAGTTTGAGTCGAGATATTGCAAAATATTTTTCGTCCAGAGGGCGAGAATAGATCATCTCATGTGATTGGAAGCGAAAAATATTGATTTATTGTTTTAAACTGCATCTCAAGATTGCTATTAAGAAAAATTTCTTTCAATGTCTCATATGAATAAATGTAGTTTTTTATAAAATGAGACTTTTATCATGTCGACAATAAAAAAATAGATGATGGTCAGAGCGATAAGACTGATGAGAGAATTTAAAGAAAAAGGACTGAAAAAGAACCATGTCTGAAATGGTGGCATATAGATAAATACCAGCGAAGCTAGAAATGCCAATATAAATGCAATAGTTAGTGTTACTGAGGGTCTTTTTGCTCTCCAAAAATGCTGCTTGTTGCGAATCGCAAAAAAAACGACAAGTCCAATGAAGGTGAAGCACATGTAAAGGCTTGTCCTTATAATCTCTTGGGGCAGATCTCGAATAAAAAGAAAATAAAACAACTCAAACAAAGCCGTTGGAATGCCAATAACCAGAGAGAAAAAGAGGAGCTCTTTGACCTGATGTTTTTCTGGTCGGATTACATCGGAATCTTCAACTGTGTCTGATGATATCAGTATAAGAGGAATATCGGTGATGAGTGACGTAAGAAGTAATTGAATTGGCAACATCGGCAAATTTGTAGCGAACAGATATAGAATGCAAAGAGCGATGAAATTACCAAAATTGCTAATCATTGTATATTTTATATACTTATTAATGTTGACAAAGATGGTTCGCCCATATTTTATCCCATTAATAATGACTTCTAGACTTTTATTAAGCAATACAATATCGGCATTCTCCTTTGCTATATCCGTGGCCGAATTAACAGCAATAGCTACATCTGCCATCCTCAGAGCAGGTGCATCATTGATACCATCACCCTGATAAGCTACTACATAAGACTCTTTTAATAGCTTGATAATATTGTATTTTTGAGAAGGAGAAACACGGGCAAAAATATTTGTGGAAAGAATAGTCTGTTTGAATTCTCTTTCGGACATATTTTCCAATTCCTGTCCTTGATAAATATTCTGCCCAGGCTTGATGAGGCCTATTTCGTTACCGATATATTCAGCCACTTCCTTGCTATCACCCGTTAATATCTTAATATCAATACCTAGATGTTTTGCATGTATAGCAAAATTAAAATAAATTGATTATAATCAATTATTTATGACGTATTCTATTGATTTTCGAAAAAAAGTATTA
>DAIAOV010000094.1:0-11695 GCA_027437055.1 Legionella sp.
TCTAATGCAAGTTGAGCCGCTTGGTCGTACAAATCACTTGACTTGCGATAATTTTCTTGGATAGCGAAGATTTCTGCACTGAGCACTAAATAATACGGTTCAAAATTGGTAGCACACCATCCAGCCCAACGTTTAAACGACTTTTGAATAGCGAGGAGCTTCTTTTTGTAAAAGCATTGCTCAGTGATGGTGGCCGTTTTGTAGATCGCCGCTAAACTCAGAGCATAATATAATTGTCCTTCGACATAGGTGATGGTTCCTATAGCTGAATCTGCAAATATCTCTGCATCTAGCCCCATTGCCACTGCTAAAGAAAATTTACCGCTCAAATAGGCGAGTTTTATAGCACAAAAGTAAAAACAAGCCTGTTCATGCTGCGTTTTGCATTCAGCAACAGATTTGAAGGACCGCGCTATTTCTTGATCAAAGTTTTTATTTATTGACGAATGCTGCAAGTTTATTACTGAATATTCCAACAAAATCCAGACCGGATAGAAATAGTCATTCGGGCTACGTTTCTTTAGAATTTCTCTGAGGGTTTTTGCAAGGTCAGATAGTGGGTAACTTAAAGCATATTGATTTAAAAAATGACTTATGAAGCTATAATCAGCTGTTGCTAAATCCCCTGTTTGTTGTGCTAATTGATAACTGTGTAAGGTGTAATTCAAAGATTGAGAGAGTGGATATTTCCAAAAATGGAGAAAATGTCCCATACAAAATTCCACTTTAGCTAATACAGAAGGATCGGGATAATATTCAGCAAGCCGATAAGCAAGTGCAACGTGGTTAAAACTTGCGTCATAGCGCTTAAATACATGGATTAGTACAAATGCATAAGCTGCAAAACAATATGAACTTTCAGGTGTGTATCCGTAGCGTAATGATAGTTTAACAGCATGAAATATGAGTAAAACAAATAATTCTTTGTTCGAAGTGATATAGGTAGAGGCGTATAACTGATTTAAGATTTTTTGCAACAAACTGTATTCATTACTAGCTTGTTGAGTTAAATCCAAATTAGTAAATTTTTTACCATACAATCGCCATTCTATAGACATATACGCAGTTAAAATATGATAAGGTTTAGGGTATAGGGGAAGATCAAGCCCAAAAAGACGTAATACCGCCAATCCCTGCTGTAGCGCATCATTATAATGGTTTGCAAGGCTAAGCCGTATGATATCGAGCTGATAGACAAGCATTCTATCAAACTTGGTTTTAGCTTGCTTGAAGAGTATTGCCAAGTGCTGCTGAGCAAGCTGATGCTCATCAGTTAATAATTCACTTTCAGCCAAGCCACAATATAAAGCAAAGGTTAGGTTATAATGATGCTTCCAGGCATCTTGTGGTAATAGGGAAACAGCCATGCTGAAATAATTTTTTGCAGCTTGGTAGGCCGCAACAGCTTTTGCTTTTTTGCCTACTTGCAAATTAAATTCGGCGAGTTCCAACCTTTCTTCAGGCTTAGTAATTAATGACGAAGCTTCATTTAAATGACGTACGATTTGCCCAAGATGGGTTTCATCACTCGAATTCTTATCCGCGTTGGTTAGCAATAAACGACCAACGTTTAAATGCAATTCACGTCTAAGATTAGGTACTATAAGTTGATAAGTTGCTTGCAAAATACGGTCGTGTTTAAACTGAAAGATAATCAAGTCTTCTGAAAGTTGCGCATCAGTGAGGTTGCCCTCGATCAAATCTATGGACTTGTAATTACCACAGACTAACTGGATGAGGTTGGCATGTAAGGCTTCCTGCAACAAGCTTAGGGTGAGTGATACGGATTGTTGGCTGATAACCGATAATGTGTGTAAATCAAACTGGATACCAATACAGGCGGCTAATTTCAGATTATCTTGTGCTGGCGGTGATAGCTGTTGGATGTTGTTAATGAGTAGATCGACAACATTTTTTGTCATATGCTGCTGCTCGATTTGCATAATATCCCATTGCCATTGGCCTTTTTTATAATCGAAAGTTAGCAGATGATTATGATGCAGGCTCTTGAGAAATGCATGAACAAAAAAAGGATTACCCTCGGTTTTTATCTGCAGGATTTCAGCCAAGGGTTTTGCCCGGACAAGTCCGCAGCCTAACGTATCGGCAAGTAGTTGTTGCAGATGAGAATGTGTCAATGGCGGTAATTTAATAACATTGAGGACTACCGCATTGGCCACTAGTTTTTTCTGAAACTCGACTAATGGATGGCCAAAATCCACCTCATTATCTCGATAAGTGCCAATCAACATAAAATAACTATTTGCTGAATCCTTTAATAAACGTTGCAGCAGTTGTAACGACGCATTATCTGCCCATTGCAAATCATCTAAAAAAATAACTAATGGGTGATCTGCCTGGCAAAAGACCTGTATAAACTGCTGGAATGCAAACGTCAGTTGGTTTTGGGCTTCACCAATGGTATTTTCTAAACGTGATTGCGGGCCAAGCAGCCGTTTGATAGAAGGAATCAAAGCCAACAGTGCATGCCCTTGATTGCCAATAGACTGTTGTAAGGCCTGTTTTAAGTGTTTTAGTTTTTGCTCAGGCTCTGCCAATACCTGTCTAATCAAGTTTTGCAACGCATCAATGAGCGCACTATAAGGTTTGTTCTGCTGTAATTGGTCGTATTTACCTTGAATAAAATATCCTTTACGGCAGGTCAGCGGTTTATAGATTTCCTTAACGAGCGAGCTTTTACCAATCCCGGAATAACCAGACACTAGAACCACTTCATTTTTCCCTTGACTAACTCGCTCAAAAGCAGCAAGTAGCTCTGCAATTGGTTCTTCACGTCCATACAATTTTTGTGTTTGCTGGAGCTGATCGCTGATATCAATAGCGCCTAAGACAAATTCAGAAATCGTTTTTTTTGATTGCCATTGTTTAGCACATTCGGCTAAGTCCGCTGCCAGGCCTCTTGCGCTTGCATAACGTTCTTCTGGCATTTTAGACATTAGTTTGATAATAATCTGGCTAAGCATAGTGGGAATATTTAGAGGAAGCGATGATAGAGGTGCCGGAGATTTTGCAAGATGACAATGCACCAGCTCAAGAATATCAGTTGCATCAAAAGGTAAGTGGCCTGCTAGCATTTCATAAAAAGTAACTCCCAAAGCATAAAAATCAGTGCGATAGTCAATACTTCGGTTCATTCGCCCCGTTTGTTCGGGCGATATGTATGCCAGTGACCCCTCTAAAAGATGAAGGTTATTATAGCCTTGTGTTTCCTCAAGTAGCTGTGAAGCAATACTAAAATCTGCCAGTTTGATTAACAGGGTATGAGGCTCAATAATAATATTAGCAGGCTTAATGTCTTTATGAATAATATGCTGTTGATGTAACTCCGTCAAGGCGTAGACCAGCTGTAAGGCAATTGTGAAGAAAACATCTAGTTCTAATGGCTTTTCTTGTAAAAAACTCTTTAAGGTCTGACCATCGATATCTTCTAAAACTAAAACAGTAAGGTGACCTTGTTGAATGAGTGCATAGGGCTTAATAATACCTGGAATATTAAGTTGCTTGAGTAAAAAATATTCGTGTTGCAAGTCCGCGAGAATTTTAAGAGAGGGGCGCTCTGAATATGGACATTTGAGCATAACGGGAAGATTATCAAGAAGCCGTAACCCGCGGTAAAGTATCGTGTTAGGGGTTTGATAAAGCGTTCCCAATATTTTATAGCCTTTAATAATGTCCATACTAACCGTATATCCAAAACAGATTTTAATCATACAGTTCTTAATAAGCTTGGGTGAGCTATGGACTCTGCAACTCAATCAAGCGAACTAATATAAATAAACTAGTTATAGATGATTCAATAATGTTGTTATCAGTATAGTACTAAGTGGTGTAACTTTCATATTAGAGGTGTTTCAAATGGTCCCGTCGCAGCAATAGTATTCACATTCTAGATACAATAAATGACCCCAGTAATGGGTTTTATTTAGAGCAAATTGTTAGCATTTTAATAGCACTAATTTTAAGTGGTTTCATGGTGTAGGCAGCCAATGCAGCTACTAGGTGAGTCAAAGCGTTCATAATTGACCGATGACGGGTATGCAAGACCTGAAAGGTAAGTTTGATATGTCCGATGACCGTTTCAATAATTCCTCGCTGATTCAGTAGGGTTCTTTCAACGCGGGAGATGACGGGTTTGTTTTTCATATTTTTTCTGCTTCTGGTAATAAGCTTGATGCCAGCCTCAAATAACTCTTCAAAAATCTTCTTTCCAAGATAGCCCTTATCACCAAAGGCCAAGCCCTTAAATTTTTTCAGCAAAGGCACTGCCTCTTTACTGTCATGGCGGTTGCCAGAAGTCATTTTGAAGGCCATTAGCTCACCTCTGTCATTGATCACAAGATGGAGTTTTAGACCAAAAAACCAACCAACTGAAGTATACCCATAAGAGGCAACTGCATCAAAAGTCTGTTGGCGGGAAGAGCGTTTAATATGGCAAACTGGCAAGCAGGTTGAATCGATATAGTAGACGCCTGTTTGTTTACCAGCTCTCAGCTGTGTAAAAATAGTGAGTGGGAATATCGCCCTCTGAATCAAGTGCACGAATCGCTCATAGCTGGGCAGCTTAGGGAAGTACCCTTTATAATACAAGCTCAATAGTCCCAAATAAAAATTTTTGAAGTCCCTAATGCGTGAGCTCTGAAACATCACTAGAATAGTCATAATTTCGCTTATTGCCAAACCACATGAAGGTCCTCGGTGGCCTTTCATCGGCTCTTTGAGCAGGTAATGCTGAGTATGCTCATCAAGACTGTTGCAAAAATCATCGATTTCGCAAAAAATAGCAGTCAGCTGGTGTATGTCCATATCATATGGTCCTTGGAGTGGAAAATGTGCAATGTTAATGTACTCCAGCTTCATTTTATACGACAAAAAAATCAATATTTAGCATATAACTGCTTGTTTAATATTTAAAACTCATTATTGGGGTTAAATGGGGTTTGCACTATATTTACAGCCTCTAATTGAAGTGAAAACGCAATTGTCGGCATCTAAGGTTGTATAATACTTCTTGATGAACCATGATGTTTCACTTTTAGGGATTACCAAAGAATCCAGATGTTAAATCTGCTTCAAAACCAACATTCCACGCAGTAGCATGTCCACCTTGATAAGTCTTTTGTCTTCCATTGGAAATCCTAGTAACTGTTATCTTTAATTGAATTGGATACAGTTATTTCTATATTAGGATGAGACCTGGTAACTCTCAAAGAACCATACTCACTGAGAATAAATAATAAGTGCGCAAATGGGTATAAACAATAATCTACCAAATAAGTTGCTAACTGAATTCCAGCGGCATCATGATTTAGGTAAAAAATAGTCGTTGCTGTATCGATAAAGATGTAAAGCACTGCCGCGAGCTTAATATAAGTAGCTGTTCTTGCTTGATAGATTTTTCGTTTGCTGACGGTGAATGCACTATAAATATGCAATAATATTATCATTGAATAAGCAGCGAGAGGCATATTGAATTGAAAGGCTAATAAAATCATAATAATACTTACCACTAATATTAAGCATATATCTGTTTTTATCAGCGTCACGGTCTTATCTGAATAAGTCAACTCTCTTATAATTTCACAGCCATGCGCTAATACAAATACTCCCGCCAGGATCACAGGGTTACTGGTAACATTACCTAATAGAATGGGCAATCGGTAAGCGAGAAAATCAGCCATAAAAGCAAAAAGCATATAACCTAATAACAATATTTGCGTACTTTTAATAGTCTTTCTAGACTTAAATGTCAGACAAATTACCCAGATTAAACATAAAAATGTACTCAGTAAATTGCCATATCCAGACACTTTACCTAAAAAAATTTCAAGATTGCCGCTTTGGCTTAAAGTACCTAAATTATGGACATTTGTCATATTATTATTAAGCCATTGTATTCCTGACAAAAGCTTAGCAAATGATAAATCAGTTGATATTAGTGAATGTTGAACCGCAAGATGCCCATGTATTATAACATAAATATCATTAGCTCTCGTCAGTAAATAGACAAGCAAGGTCATTGTAATAAAAAAATAATTTATCCTATTTATACTTAGCATTAGTAATATCTCCTTAAATGCTTTCCTGCCTGGTGTCATTCAGCATGCAAAAGGAACCGTCGATCAACAGTTAATAGGATCACCTAATACCACTAAAAATACCTATCAAATATCCTCACTTTTTCTTAAATTATAACCTATTATTTTTGTTTTTTAATTTCTCTGTCTCCTCTAAAACCAGGCCATCTAAAGTAACTCTATACTATGTGTTCAGGGAACTACAGGTTGCCAAACAATCATTCACGTTCTAACACTTCAGACATTTGAGAGTAAATTCTTCCTCAAAATCCTCAAGCAATTTTCTCTTTTTTGGATACGAAATAAGCAGCTTAGGCTCTTGGACTCGTTTGCGTATTTCAGGTGCTTTCAGGGAAAAAGCATCTTGTAAATATGACCCTTTAACTCGCGATCCTAATATAGGTAAACACTGACCTATCCCCCAAAATAAGACCATGACATTGATGAGATTTCCGATAAACTAGAATCAAAGGAGAGCTCAGAATGAAAAAGCGTTATACAAAAGAACAAATTATCAAAGCAATTAATGGTGTAAAGGTGGAAGAGATTTGTCGCGACTATGGGATTTCGTTAGGGACGTTTTACAATTGGCGGAGCAAGTATGCTGGCCTTGAGGTGAATGAAGCCAAACATCTTCGAGAGCTTGAGTCAGAGAATATGAATCTTAAAAGCTATTGGCCGAATAGCATTTCGTTATCAATGCAAACCACGTATGGATGAAAAAGCCAGGGCACGACTCAAAGCTCTGGCAGCACAATATCCGACCTATGGTTATTTACTTCTTCATGGGTTACTTAAAGTGGAAGGTTTGGTAAAGAACAAGAAACATACGTACCGATTATATCTTGAGGAAGGACTTCAAGTTCGAACAAAGAGAAGGAAAAAACTGATTCGTCCCCGCCAACCAATGGAAGTCCCTTCTACGCCGAACCAACGTTGGTCAATGGATTTCGTATCGGATCAACTCAGTAATGGAAGGCGTTTTCGGATATTGAACGTGGTGGATGATTATTCTCGTGAGGTGATTGGCCAGTTGGTATCTACCTCAATTAGTGGTAAACAAGTAGCCCGCTTTTTAGACCAACTTATTAATCAGCACTGGTTTCGAACGATGGAGGAAGCACGATTTGAGATTGAGCAGTGGTGGTAAACATTATAATAACGTTCGACCTCACAGCTTCCTCAATTATATTCCGCCTGTTGAATATGCAAGGAAGTAATCAATCTCATCAAAGGATTGGTACTAATTTAGGGGATAGGTCAGTTATCCTACAAAAATTTCTTAATTATTACTCTCTCATTATAATTAAACCTATTAACTCGCAAGGCCAATTTTCATGGAGTTTCTGAGCCTTGAGTTAACATGAATACTCAGCTTGCCCGAGATCTTATCCATCACAAGTGTTAACGCATATGGATATGGTCACAAATATCCCCACCATCAAAGATTGTTCTGGGATAAAAATTATCCTGTCCTATAAATCTCACTCAGCTTTAAATCTTGGATTTAATAATGAACCGCTCTCCGTTGGACGTAGAGGATAAAATAATCGAAATCAGAAAAAATCATGTCATCATAAATAATGATGTGGCTCTGTTATGTGGTGTAGATACAAATCAGGTAAATCAAACCGTTTCTAGGAATACACGACGAAAAAGAGCAAGTAGTCACACAATATGCCCCCCTCAACAACTGAAATTTCCACCTAGACGGCCTAATGCCTTTACTGAAAAAGACATGCCCATGTTGGCAAATAAGGGACAGGCTGCTCTTAAAATACATCGATTTTCATTAAATTTTTATTTATACTCTTCGCCTTAAAAACACCCCTTCTTAATGCCGTCACTTATGGAAAATTTAGTAATGCATGTTTTAGTTATTACTTTTATAAGGAATCATCGCGATGAAAGTCCAGCTAATTGATTTAACGAATCAAAGCCTTCAGCAAATAAGAAGTTTTTTTGCCAACATCCCCAATACAGAAACTGAGCTGGAAATAGTTGGTGATTTTGATGGTCGAGTTGATGTGTTGAGCACCACTTATTCGGATGTTGCGAATGCCCTTTCCTACCTTCCCAAATACATTACAACCGTAAAGTTCAGCGGCGAATATGCCATGCACGATGCTTCATTTGAGGAATATGCGGGGCATGATGTTTATACCAAAACCTATTACAAAAAGATTCATATTGGAACGGCTTTACCTCTATTCATAGCCGGTCTTCCTGACACAGTATCGAAGACCGCCTTCGCCTTCAAATGTACTAACATCCCTAAAGGATTGATTGATTATTCCATTGACGAACTCGCCAATTCGATTGTTTCTCTACATAAAAACATCACCTCATTAGATTTATCCCGCATGAGTTTCTCTGGTATTCCTCAAAATCAGATAATCAGATTATTTAGTAACATAACTCAAACGATAGAATCCCTTCACATTAATTGTTCGACGGCACTTTTAATAGACATACTCCAGGTGTTGCCAAGTACGATTATTCGTCTTGACTTAAGAGGTATTAATTTAGGCAGACAAAATGAAACCTACTTTATTAATTTTTTAAACTTGCTCTCCCCTGATTTAGAGGCATTAGATTTAGGGAACTGTAATTTAAATGAACTAAGTCCCGAAGTATTTCACACGTTAACTTCCAGTTTACCTCCAAAACTGGTTCTACTTGGTTTAAGTAACAATAATTTATTTGCAATGAAAATTCCTCCAAAGAAATTGGCAAATTCTTTGCGAGCCCTCTCTCCTTCTGTTATTGAGGTCGATTTTGGCGATAATTATTTCTTGTCAATTAGGAGTAAACCGTTGGGGATAATTCTTAATGGGTTCCCACAAACAGTGAAAAGGCTACGATTAAGCCAAAGTGCCACTCCTCCTGTGAAAGGGGCGTCCCCCATGGATGGCAGGCAGATGGCAATTCAATTAAGTAAAGTACCCCCCCATATTGATACGGTTATTTTTAGTCGAATGAATTTCTTTGACCTATCCCCAAGCGAATTTGTAAAAGGTCTAAAGGGGTTACCACCCACCGTACATACCCTGGATTTTAGCGAATTAACTTGGAGCTCCAGACCCTTTGAGGATTTCTCGTTCATTTTTTCAAACCTGCCGCCTCATGTTTTTGCCATCAAATTACGCGGCAACAGATTATTGAGCATCGATCCAGAGGCGTTAAAAGAATGGCTTCATACTTTTGCACCTCAAGTCAGGGAAGTTGACTTTTCCGATAATGGTTTTGACCGATTGCTGCCATCTCAATTGAACCGTTTTTCAACCAGCATACTCGGCCGTATACGTCGTATTATTCTGGATAAAAATCAATTTGCTTTACAAAATAATGGCGCTTTAGTTGCCTATCCGGCAACAAGACATCATCACGGCCTATTTAAACCGCAAGGGGTTATTCTTCATCACAAACAAGTAGCTGATTTTACGCTGGTGATGATGCAGTTTTTAAAATCTTTTCATTTGTCTTTTAAAACAGTAGCTCTTATTTTTTCTTATGCACTGGCCTCCACAGAGCAAGAAAATAACCAGATGGAACAGCAATTGGCGCTTGGACTGGTTTCGGAAAAACTGCCAACGCGCGTTACACCGTTAATGAAGCAAGACTCCATTAACACGGCTCTTGCCCGAATTCATTCAGCAACAATCACTCAAGCATCTAAAACGGATTTAAGTCGTTGTGGATTAAATCGACTTGATGATTTAAAGAGTATCAGAGTTCTCTTCAAAAAAATTTCAGATAGCAGCACCGAACTGAGTTTAAGAGCCAATGGTTTTGGAAAAACGATAGAGACCCAGGTGTTTATTATTCAAGTGTTAGGGCTAATTCCTGAGCAAATAACCTATCTTGATTTAAGCGATAATGGCTTTGAGCATTATAATGCTGAGCAATTAAGTGATTTATTTACTCACTTACCGCCTACAGTGACCTTGGTTTCTTTAGGCCCGGAAAAGCCCTTAAGTCCAGCGGAACATATCGCCTTAAGGCAATATCCCGAGTCTTATGAATCATTAACAGAAAATTGTAGCAATACCATGCAACTGGTTCGCGCTATTTTGGATGATTACACCAAAGGGGATTCTGCCTTCTGGCGAGCGATTTTTTTTCATTGGAATCGTCACCATACCCAGGAAGTGGCTAAAATCGTCACCCTTATTGATGAAGGCTTAATCACTAGCATCAGCGATGTGCTCAATGAGCTCCATCTTATTGATAAAAGCAATGACATTGGTTCTTTAGCGAAACGAATCAGTTTCTTGACGAAAACATCGCTGGCGCCTATAGACGATGAACACTATGAGGGAATGGAAATGGCCGCGCTCACTTCGAATGTTTCCGGATACCTAATGTAAGCAGTTTCTTGACGGAGGGGCAACATGGCAGATTATTACCAACAGCTGGGCGTGACCCAGGATGCAACTGCAGAAGAGATAAAAAAAGCGTACCGTCGTCTGGTTTTAGAGACGCATCCGGATAGAGTGCCAGGAAAAGAAGAGGAATTTCTACGCATTCAGGAAGCCTACGATACCTTAAGCGACCATGAAAAACGACAAACCTATAATAGAGGGCTATCTTCTTTGGACGACAGCCTGGGGCACATACAGCGTTTGGCACGTCAAGGCTTAACCTTTTATTTGGTTGAGTCCCCGGACCTCTATGACCACTATGCTTATATCAATGCTTTATTTAATTGGACTGGTACAAAAGCATTAGTGCCAGGCCAAGACCTATCGGAACAACACGATACTTTTTGGGAAATGCTCAATTATGTCGATTATCGCTTATGCCGGAGGGAAGAACGACTAAAGGCCCAATATCGTCGTAATCCACCTGACGAAGTGACAGCGCAGCTTCGCCTCATTGATTCGCATTTATCTAAAATTTGTTCCGTTGTTCGTGTTATATTGGGATGTGATAAGCGCAAACGCTTGTACGATTTAGCCATGGGCTTTAATCATTCTGCTGAAATGCTGGAAATTGAACACCTCATTGGCGAAAAAGACGTTTTAATTCAACATATTAAACAACAAAAGACCATTAACAGTGCTGAAGGCGTTTTTGCCCTGCGGGATGCTCGCTGCTTGACCCCTGACAACTTTAAGCGACTAACTGTAATTGACTCGGAAAGCAATTTGTTCTTTTTGTCCATGGTATTAGAGAGTTTACTAGAAATTAATATACTCACTCAGGCCAATTTCGAGCGACTGATGCAGCAACACCAACATGCCTGTGCCATTGATAATGGACTCGGCCGTTTGCAATTAGCAGGCATTCTCAATCAAAGATATTTTGAACTAGTAGTCCATGCAGGAATAAAGGCCAAGTCAGTAGGATCTGCCATTGGATACTTACATCAGGTTGGCTTATTAAATGATGAAACACTCCACGTTGTATCACAAAAAAATATGGCGCTGAATATTTGGCCGCCACTCTATGCCATGCAAAAGTCAGGAGAATTGAATGACGAAACATCGCGTGCTTTTTTATGGACTGGCCCACCCGCGCTTCACGTGCTGACTCATCGTCTTGACCAAATGATCGCTCATGGAGTGTATCTGATCAGCCAAGATGTTGAGAAAGGC
>DAIAOV010000094.1:11705-12037 GCA_027437055.1 Legionella sp.
GGAAGAACAAAAAGAAAGCCTCATAGTATTTAAAGAATCCTTCATGCATAAATTGCATCTCAAAGATGACGACATGGCGATTCATCGCGAGCAATGGAAAATCATTGTAGCGAATATTGCTATTGCTTTAACAGGAATAGGTTTAATTGCTTTGGGAATTCAATATGCTTTAAATAAGCGATGCTTTTTTGCACACACGCAGCGGGAACAATTAATTGAAAATATAGCGCAAACTGAATGGCTGTCACCCGATTGACTCTTTATTGAACCAATGGTTCATAAGTCACCCTTCTTCGTTGCAAAAACGAGCAATAGCTTATACGTAAAGCAAT
>DAIAOV010000095.1 GCA_027437055.1 Legionella sp.
TATGTCCATTGATGCTGCAAAAACACAAATACATAAAAACTATCCTTTTCGCCCATGTCAATAACATGTTCATCCCTGTTTTATAAAAATAGAGTGATGATGGCATCTTTATTCTCTTGCATCAATTCTCGTAAGTCGAGCTTTTGGTTTATAAAAAAGTGTAAAAAAATGGCAAATTAATGTTTTTATGTTTTATTGGTTTATTTTTTTGTCTATAAAAAAAGAGTTACGTTCGCAAATGCAGCATTTTCAAAGTGTCGTATTCTTAAGGTGTAGCCATATGATGATTCTTATTCCTCACTCCGATGTGCATGTTGAAACATTAGTTGATTTATTACGTTATAGAGCAACCATAGAACCAGAAAATATAGCCTATCAGTTTTTAACTGATGATGGAGCGGAGGAAAGAATCAATTATAAAGAATTTGACTGTAAGGCTCGCGCAATTGCATATCAATTACAACGTGATTATAAAGTTGGTGATCGGGCTCTTTTAATTTATCCACCAGGATTAGATTTAATTACCGCCTATTTTGGTTGTCTCTATGCTGGAATTATCAGCGTTCCAGTATACCCATCAATGAATCGTAAGTTAGTAGAGAAACTACAGCTTATTATCAATGATGCAAAACCCAGTGTTATTTTATCCACCCAAAAAATAAGTGAGAAAATTCAAAAGTTAAAATTAGTAAAATGGGCTGGGAAAACTCCTATTATAAAGCATTTAACTAATAAATTTTTGGCTACAGAAAAATCTTTGAGAAATTGGGATTTAGAAAAATTGTCGTTATTTGCAACCGATAATTTATCTGGACTTGAAGATAGATGGCAAATGCCAGTTATTCATAGGAACCATTTAGCATTTTTACAATACACCTCTGGTTCTACTGGCAATCCTAAGGGGGTAATGGTCAGTCATAACAACCTATTAGATAATTTAAATACTATATTTAATTGGTTTGGTTTGAAACGCGATTGCTATGCAGCAAGTTGGTTACCGCCTTATCATGATATGGGGTTAATTGGCGGTATTTTACAACCTTTATTTGCGGGCATACCTTGCGCGCTCATTTCTCCATTACATTTTCTACAAAATCCATTTATTTGGCTGGAAACGATTAGTAAATATAAGGCAACTGCAAGTGGGGGACCGAATTTTGCCTATGATTATTGTGTGAAAAAAATATCAGAAGAGCAAAAAGAAAAACTGGATTTAAGCTGTTGGAAAGTTGCTTTTAATGGAGCAGAACCGATACATATCGATACCCTTAATCGTTTCGTTAAGGCATTTAGTTCTTGTGGGTTTAATCGCAATGCAATTTATCCTTGTTATGGTCTTGCAGAAAACACTTTGTTTGCTACAGGAATGCGCCGAGGGGATGGATTTAATACGCTTAATGTTTCTGCACAAGCATTACGAAACAATCAAGTCATTTTATTATCAGCAGAACCTAGCCCTGATAAATACACGTTAGTCAGTAGTGGTTGGATAAAAGAAGGTATATCTATTGTAAATCCAAATAGCTTGAAAGCATGTGAGCAAGATGAGGTTGGAGAGGTTTGGTTGAGTAGTAACAGCGTTGCTCATGGTTACTGGGATAAATCAGAGTTAACTGAAGAAATATTTAAAGTAAGTATTAAAAAAGATGCATGTGGCGAGCAATATTTACGTACAGGTGATTTGGGTTTTATTCATAATGGGCAGCTCTATATAACTGGGCGTCTGAAGGATGTGATTATTATTCATGGTCGAAATTATTATCCACAAGATATTGAGCGTACAGTGGAAAAATCACATCCCATGCTTCGTTCGAGTTGCTCTGCGGCATTTTCAATGACATTTAACGATGAAGAACATTTAACGGTTGTTTGTGAAATGGAACGGTCATTAAGGAGTAGTGAGACTGACTACGTATCAATTTGCGAGATGATTGAAAAAGCAATTGAGCAAGAACATGAGCTTTCTGTTCATACTTTGGTTTTAATACCGGCAAAAAGTATACCTAAAACAACCAGTGGCAAAATACGCCGTAAAGTGGTCAAAGAGTTATTACGTACAGAAGAACTTCCTTATGAATATTTCTGGAAGCAACAGCAACAAAACTATAGAGAAGTGCATGCCTATGTTCCGCCAACAACAGAAGTGGAAAAAGAGTTATGTTCTATACTAGAAGAGCTTCTTGAACAGAAGCAAATAGGCATTCATGATGATTTATTTCACTTAGGGGCTGATTCGATAACTGCTGCTCAATTATTGGGAAAGATTCGAGCACAGTATAATATAGAGCTTAGTGCAGAACAGGTTTTTGATAATGCGAATGTATCGGCTTTGGCTAAATTATTGCAGGTAAGTGAACCAATTAATTATCAAAGTATAATGCCAGTCAATACAGATGGTTTAATTCCCGTTTCTTCAGCACAAAAACAATTATGGTTTTTAGATAAGTTAGTTCCTAATAATCCTTTTTATAACCTCTGTGCTGTTCTTTATCTTCAAGGCAGTATCGATGTCAAAGCACTTCAAGTTACCTTACAAGTAATTATGGACAGGCACAGTATTTTACGGACTACTTTTTTTGAGGTAGATGGGCATCCATATCAACAAATATCTGAAGAACAAATCATACATCTAAAACAGATTGATTTGAGTCAATTCAATCCAGATCAACAGCAAAATCGATTACTGGAGTTAGTGCAAATAGAGGCTAATACTCCTTTTGATTTAAGTAAAGGTCCATTAAATCGTTATATTTTAGTAAGACTGAATGACGCGAAAGTGGCATTAATTCTTGTAATGCATCATATAGTAGCTGATGGGGGTTCAATAAACATTTATACCAATGAGCTGTATTTGGCGTATAACCAAATTGTGAAACAACAATCGATTCAGCTCCCTGAATTAAATATTAGTTATAGTGATTATAGCGCTTGGCAAAATCAAATTGATTGGAGGGATAATTTAAACTATTGGAAGATGAATTTAAGTGATGCAAAGACACGTTTAAATCTAAGTACAGATTATCCACGTCCTAAACTGTTAAATTATGCTGGTGAGAGACTACATCTTGAATTGTCACAAGGTGTGACTAATAAATTAAAAGAATTAGCCTCAGCACAAAGTAGCTCTCTCTATATGGTATTATTGGCAGGGTTCGCTATTTTATTACAACGTTATAGCCAGCAGGATGACCTCATTATTGGCACAGCAGTTTCAGGAAGGACTCAACCCGAACTTCAGAACTTAGTCGGCTTTTTTGTCGATACCTTACCCATCCGTATACAATCACAGGAAAACCAGTCTTTAGTTGCTTTTCTTCAACATGTGAGAGAGCAAGTTTTAGGGGCCATGGCACATCAATCGGTACCCTTGGATGAAATAGTTAAAGCCATTGCTCCTGAGCGAACCATGAACATTTCTCCTTTATTCCAAGTGATGTTTATTATGCATAATAATCAACAGCCCCTATTAAAACTAAATGGTTTAGAAACCCGCCTTGAGTTCTTTAATGTGGGATCTAAATTTGATTTAACTTTGGAATTAACCGAAACGTCTAAAGGAATAATAGCAGGGCATTTAGAGTATGCTAATGAGCTATTTAGACCAGAAACTATAAATAGAATGATCGGCCATTATAAGCAGATATTGCTTGATTTAGCTAATTATTGGCAAGAATCCATAAAAAAAGTAAATCTACTAACACCGTCGGAATATCATTCTATGCTTGTTGATTGGAATCATACTCATACTCACTATTCGTCAGATAAAAGTATTTCTGAACTTTTTGAAGCGCAAGTCAAGAGGGTACCAGACCATGTGGCAGTTTTATTTGAGGGCAAAAAATTAACATATAAGGAGCTTAATGAACAATCAAATCAATTAGCTCATTACTTAAAAGGCTTAGGAGTAAGACCTGAAACTATTGTTGGCATTAGTCTAGATAGAGGCTTTGAACTAGTGATTAGCCTATTAGCTATTCTGAAAGCAGGAGGAGCCTATGTTCCTCTAGATCCAATTTACCCTGAGGATAGAATGAGTTTTATGCTAGAAGACACTCAATCTTCTGTAGTGATTACTAATAAGCGATATCAAAATAAATTCGATCAATATAGTGGGTATTTAATTTGTCTTGATCAGGAGCATACACGGAATAGCATTGCTCAGGAGTTAAACACTGATCTGAACAATGAGAATGAGCCTAGTCAGTTACTCTATGTGCTTTATACGTCTGGATCCACCGGAAAACCCAAGGGAGTAATGATTGAACAGCAAGCTATGACTAATTTTCTAAATTATATGAAGGAATGGTTGCAAACAACTGACTCTGATCATTGGCTTAGTGCTACCTGTATTGGCTTTGATATAGCCGGGTTAGAATTATATTTGCCTTTGATACAAGGAGCTAAAGTACAATTGGTCTCGCAAGAGACAGCGAAAGATGGTATTGCTTTGGCAAAATTATTAGCATCAGAGCCAATTTCTGTGTTTCAGGCAACTCCTTCAAGATGGCGTCTACTATTAGAAGGGGGATGGAAGCCTGATTGTAATCTGAAAAGAATTTGCGGTGGAGAAGCTTTAACTCCAGAGTTACACTATAAATTAACCGTTAATAATCGATTGATTTATCATGTATATGGTCCTACAGAAACAACGGTATGGTCTACTCATATTAAATTAAATGCACAAAGTCCTATTAATATTGGCAGACCTATAGCTAATACAAGTATGTATGTATTGGATAACCACCAACGACTTGTTCCTATAGGAGTGATTGGCGAATTGCATTTAGGAGGAGATGGTGTGGCGCGCGGTTATCTGAATAGACCCGAATTAACAACGGAAAAATTTATTTCTAATCCATTCGCTACCAAAGAAGATAAAGCACAGCAAGTCAATTTACGCTTGTATAAAACAGGGGATTTAGTTAAGGCTTTACCAAATGGAAACATTGAATATGTTGGACGCACAGATTTTCAAGTTAAAGTTCGTGGTTTTAGGATAGAGTTGGGGGAAATAGAAAACTTATTGCGTCAGCAGCCCCAGGTTCAAGATGCTGCGTTAGTTGCTTATGATATGAATGGAAGCGATAAAATATTAACTGCTTATCTTGTATTGAATGTCAATGAAACAAAAGAAATAAAAGAGACGTTGCGCTATCAATTAAAAAGAGTGCTACCTGATTATATGATACCCGAAGTATTTATCTTTATGGAAAAATTTCCTTTGAACTCAAATGGTAAATTGGATCGCAAAGCATTACCTCAACCCCAATATAATGATATCGCTTTGGTAGAATACATTGCTCCTCGTACTGAAAGCGAACTATTGTTGAGTCAAATATGGGAAGAAATACTACAAATAAAACCAATTAGTGTGATGGCAAATTTCTTTGAGTTAGGGGGGCATTCACTGAAGGCAATTCAGTTAATGTATGCTATAAAAAAACAAATTGGCATTGAGTTAGCAATTTCAAGCCTATTTAATTCGCCAACTATTGCTGATATGGCTCAATTAATAAACGAAGAGCAAACTCCCTTATCGCCACTGGTAGTATTAAACGAAGGGGGAGATCAATTACCTCTTTTTGCTGTCCATCCGGTGAGTGGGAATGTATTTTGTTATTCATTCTTGAGCCAAAAATTAGGCGAAAACCAACCTTTCTATGGTTTAGAACAAACCTCTCAACTGCAGTTTAAATCAATAAAAGAGATGGCAACTGTATATGTAGATGCTATGCGTCAAATTCAACCTCATGGTCCTTACCAGATTATTGGGTGGTCTTTAGGGGGAATCATTGCTCAAGAAATGACATATCAGTTAGAGCAGCAAGGAGAACATGTTGCAAAACTTTATCTAATAGATAGCTATCCTTTGAATCAGTTTTTAGAAGATGATGAGGTTTTTGCCTGGTATGATTTATATCGAGAACGAAGCCAGCGGTATTCTTTCCCACTAGATAAGTCACTAAATGACTTCAAAAATATGACACATCAAGAACGGGTAGATTTGTTTACCCATCAAATGCAGGCCTATGATGTAACAATTAATTTTGATCATTTTATTGAGCTGATCAAAGCTAATTTACGGGCGGGAAGAAATCATCAACCTCAAACAATTAAAGGAGGGGCGATCCATATTAAAGCAAGCGAAACTAATTTATTCCCTGAGATTTGGCAGCCTTATTTGAAAAAAATAACAACTTATCAGTTTGTTGCGAATCATTATACGTTATTAACGGAGAATGTTATCGATGACTTGGTCTATTTGTTTAAATAAGATTTAAACATCAACTTAAGCCTATTAGGTGAACATTTACCTCATTTGTGCAAGTGAGTATAAACCCCATTCCAATCTTTCGTTGGAGGAGTGGTTTTGAATGATGTTATTCGTTGTAGATAGAGTTGGTAGAGATATACATTAGGATGTTGTGCATTGAGCTCAGCGAATTTTGTTTCAGCTGATTGCCAATTTTGCGCATAATAGTCAGCAAGTGCATTATTATATTGCTCAAGCTCCTGTAGTGATTCAGTAGAGGCTTCTGCTAAAATACCTATGGGTTGGTATATTGTTAATGCAGTTTTTCGGCCTTTAACAGATACTTTATCTACAGCCCGCCATAGGAATGTATTGCTTTCAGCACAGGTAATATCATTTACTAAAATATTCACTTGGTAAAATTTAGTTAAATCTTGAAGACGAGAGGCGAGATTGACAGTGTCACCGAGTACAGTATAAGAACGTCGAAACTCTGATCCCATATCGCCAACATTCATCATTCCAGTCGATAAGCCAATACCAATACTGACTTGAGGTAAGTTGTTTTCTATCATTTTTTCATTAATTTTAGATAAGTGGCGGAATATTTCCATAGAAGCAGTCACTGCGTTATAGGCATGATTCTCATCTGCCAAAGGGGCTCCCCAAAAGGCCATGATCATATCTCCCACATATTTATCGATGGTTCCTCTATGTCTAAAAATTATTTCTGTAATCGGGGTAAAAAAAGTATTTAATAAATGTTTAACTCCAGCGGCATCAAGACTTTCACTAATTGTCGTAAAATTTCTTATATCAGCAAAAAATACAGTCATTTTAAGTGTTTGTCCTTCCATACTGTATTGATCTGGTGATTCTATTAACTCTTTGACATATTGCTCGGGGACATATTGGCCAAATAATTGATTGATTTTTTGTTTTTGTCGCCGTTCCAGAACGTAAGAATAAGCATAATTAATTACTGCTTGAAGTATTATTAAAGTGATTAATAAAGCCGAAGGAATATAAAAGCTTTTAAAAACATATAATAATAAAGTAGAGGCTAAAAGAAAGAAAATGGTACTTAGAGCGACTACTAATTTTCCTAGGATCCCTAGAAAAGGGAAAATAAGAGAAAAGATAATTCCAAAGCTGATGAGAGATATGACACCTTGCGTCGTATGCCAATGATACTCTGATACCAGTTGTTGACTCACTATGCCTTGAACTATATTGCCCACCATTTCAACACCCGGGAACAAGGGGGCTATTGGACTGTCATGCAGATCGGCTAATAAAGTCATGGATGAACCAACGATAGCTATTGAACTATCCAGGTCTTTTTTATCGACTTTATCGTGTAATATATCGGTGGCTGAATAGTAATCTAAAGTACCTGGTTTACCCCAAAATGGGACCAGGATTTGTCCATGTGAATTGGTAGGAATAAATATGCCGCCAATTTTAATTCCATCCAATCTTTGATCATTAATTAAGAGTTCAGCGTTGTCGACAAGTAGATAATTTATTGCCGTTTTAAGAGCCAAACTGGGGTATAATTTATTGTTGTAATTGGCCAATATGAGAGAGTGCCTGACTACTCCATCGGGATCAGGAATATTCGTGACGAAACCTGCTTGCGTCGATGATTGAAGGAATAACTTTAAGACACCGTTATATCCTTCAAACTGATAAAGCGATAGTTGGTCTACTGATATAGGAATATTACTTTCATAGACTAAGGGAGGGGGTAAAGTTCCTTTCTTAACATCTGATTCATGTTGAAATAAAAAACCTAATACAACGTTGTGATCTAATAGCGTTTGCGCAAAAGCGTGATCATTATCAATCTTGGGAGCAAGCATTGTTAAAGTAAGCATCAATTGCTTTTGGTCTGGGACTGCCAAAGGCCCCAGTTGCTCTAATTTTTTTTGTAAGCCTAGAGCATAATTGATTTCTGCTTCGGACATGACTATATCTAGTCCAATAGTGACTACTCCATTTTGTTTTAATTTGGAAATTAAATCGGCCATTTTGTCTCTTGGCCAGGGCCATCTTCCTTCTTTCTGTACAGAGTTTTCATCAATATTAATGACAACTACTCTAGGATTTTGTGGCTGGGGATGCCAATTAAGATTGATGATTTGATCATAAATTTGGCCATCCATCCGTGTGATAAATGAAGTGATAAAGGGGGTGTTATAGAGATCAATAATAAGTAAAAAAACGGTACAAAAAAGGCTAAAAAGAATCTCGATGAATCGAGTATTACTAAATTTAGTCCAATAATGAGTTTTTTTTAGCACGGATACTGATCCTTATTAGCTAAACGGAAAGCTCAAGTTGATTAGAGAGTCATTGCTTGTAAACGTTCTGCCCGCATTATAATATTTTTGTTCCAGTCTCAATGTAAATTTTTTAAACCTCAATGAAACTCCCGCACCTAATCTATAGGCATCTTGGTTCATTTCTAACTGAGGTAGGGCACCAATAATGGCTACAGTATTTACAATGGGGCGACTGTTTGAATAATTCACCACTTGCACTAAACCTCCATTGATGAATGGGGTTATAATGTGCGATAAGCTATACCCTAATTCTAGATTTTCCATAACATAAGCTGCTTTATTAGTTAGGGGTTTCACCATTTGTGGTGCTTTTTCCGTCTGGAAAATTACATAGGAAGTATCTGATTTGACTTCATTTGATAAAAAGCCGGTGCTGGCTTTTATTAGTAATTTTTTCCAGTTTTTTCTGTAGATACCATGAATACTGTAGAACCAATTATGATTGGTACTACTTGATACACCTAAAATGGGTGTCGGTGTTAACTCTGTTACACTGAAAATATTATTTTGGCCATAAGCACCAGCTGCATCTATATAAAATTGACGGTTGAAGGCTTTGAGTATATGTCCAAAAATAGTATTGTTTTTAATATTCGTATGAGAGACCACGAGTCCTGCTGGTCCTAATATCACTTGTGAATTAACACTAGTTTCTATATCAAATAAATACAGACCCGCGAATAAATTTCGTGCTAAAACAATATGATCAGCACCTGCGGAATACAGATTGGAGTGTCCTTGAAAACGGTTGAAGTTCGATTTTGTAGTCGAATCAAAATCAAAGTCAAGGTAAGTGTATAAGAATTTGGGAATAAGTTGTTTGAACATGGGAGCATGTTTAGATGGAGTATTTACACTACTTTTTTTAGTTTGACTCGTTGGTGAAAGAACTGGTGTGATAGCATAAGCAAGTGACCAATTCCATGCTAAAAAAACAGCCATCACTAGAAACTTTTTTTTCATAACGTCTATATTCCTCTTATTCCGTTTATAAGCATTCTTCACATTTACTGTGTCGGGAAATTGCTTTGTCTATATGGTGCTTGAGCCTTTATGTGACTTTTTTCTCCACTCCGGTCCCACAGCGATCTTGGAATGAGATCTAATGAAGAAATATTTCATTACCATGCTCGCATTGTGTTGTCTCCGAGTCTATGTCTGATATAACGAGTGTTGTATCTGCTAATGCAACCAGATCCTCCACCCCTGTATCGGCAACCCCTACGTCTGATGGCAGTTCTGTTTCCGCCTCAGCAATATTGATGCTTTCTTCTATATTTTCCTCTTCAGCAATATTGATGCTTTCTTCTATATTTTCCTCTTCAGCATTTTCTGCACCTTCAGCCCCAGTACTGTCACTATCCACTTCTAAATCGAGTATATTATTTTCATTTTCCAATTTTCCTTGCTGGGGAAATTGAGCGTTGGTAATGCCATTTGGAGTAATCAGTATGCTACTGCCTGGACCAAATATTATCCCATTGGTTTTAACATGTCCCTCAGAAACCGTTACATAAATGTGACGTTTATTCTTGACATCAACAGCATATTTGGTTCCCAATATTGCAAGTGCTGTTACGGGCGTTTTAAGCTCTTCTTTAGTTTTTCCTGTCGTTTTTGAATAAATAGTTCCTGCATTTAATTCGGCTTTAATTTGCACATCGGAAGTCTTTGGGGAGTAAGCAATTATTTTATAATTACTGTTTTCAGCGATATTGACTATAGTGCCGTTTAAATATTTGATATTTGCTTGAGCATTAGCAGCAGTAGTAATCGCATCGCCAGATTCTAGTGATGAGCCCCGAGAAAGTGTTCTAGTGGTACCATTATGAGTAGCTGTTACTTTATTAGAGGTTGATAATACTACGGCGACTTTTTGAGCAAAAATATGGGTGGCTGTAAATATCAAGCAAAATAAAACTAATTTTTTCATTTCCTTCCCTGTTCAGAGCTTAAAATTTTTAAGTCTATTAATTTAGGTACAATTACACTATGTCGACTGATGTACATACTTTCACGACTACAGGGTATCCCTCAGGGTACAGGCCGTGAACAGTTACCTTCTAAGAATATTTATATGAATAACAGTGTGTTACTATGTATTTAAGTGTAGAAAGCTTAAGTGAACTCTAACATCACTGTCAATATAATTGCTTGGCATTTCAGGAGCAATGTCGTTGACTAAGGCTGTTTTCTGTCATCTCAAGGAATCGTCTTTTAAATTCCCTCTATTTCAATATCAAAATAATGCAATAAATTAATCACATCAGGCATAGAATATTTTCCTTTACGGATGTCATTTTCTTGTGGATTAATACTGTAATTAATGGCATCGGTAAAATCTGCTGCATATAATTTACTGTTTAAGAATAAACTGTTTTGAAAATCTGTTAAAGCAAAACTGCCATTAGATAAATCACAACCTCTAAAATCAACATCATGCGCTTTACATTCTTCAATAACGATTTCTCTTAATTCTAACTCAAAAAAACTGGAGTGACTGATATTCGATTTATAAATTTTGATAGGGCTAGTAAGGTTTATATTAGGCCATTTAAGTTGAGTCCAATTAATACCAATTAATTTAGATTCTTCAAAAACAGTGTCATTAAATGAAGTATATTTGAATTGGGTAGAGCTTAAATTACATTCTTTAAATTCACAATCAACAAATTTGCAGGAATGAAAAATTGTTTCAATAAAGCTTGATTTCATAAACGTACAATTTTCAAATCGTTTATTACGTAGTTCTAGTGCATCTAGTTTTAGTTCTGAAAAATTAATATCGTAGATTTCCTCCTGGTTAAGGAGTGTAATTTGAGTCTGATGCTGCATTTTTTTATCTCAGATTTAGTTTATTGAATATGCCATTAATAATAAAAATCATCACGCTGTTCGGAACGTTCGTGAAAAATAGCTAATAATCTCGGATCCTTAAGGAGTTTTGTTATTAATTGTTTGATTTCATTGTGATTGGTTGTTGGTACAGGAATTTGAGCAGCATACTCAAAGAATAGTTCACCAAATTTAATAGTCGTTGGTGCAAAATTATATTTTAAAGTCTGAAAATCCTTTCTTAAGTAGGGGCTTTGTGCCCATTGTAAAAAATTATAAAGCCACACTTGATCGCCAGTCTGATCGAGTTCTCTTAAGGTTAAATAATCTTCCCAGCATTGAATGAAAACGATAGAGATATACTGTTCCTCAAGTAGAGACTCCAATGTTGGTGTAGTGTGTAAGTCTTTCGTTAATTGATATAGCGCGGGATTGTTATAATAAAAATGACCTATCCCCTAAATTAGTACCACTTCTTTGATGAGATTCATTATCCTATGCCACCTTTCTTGCGTATTCAA
>DAIAOV010000096.1 GCA_027437055.1 Legionella sp.
TGAGCTTTTGCAGTTCTTCCACTTTCGCCACATGCACGACTCGAGCTCGCTCTATCTCGGATTGTAAGTCTCGCGCTACGTTTTGCGCTTCTTCCAACTGAACTTGGATCTCGGTATTGGCTAATTCCGCCTCTTGAGCGCGACGTTCCTCCTGCAACAAACGCTCAGACAACCTCTGGGTTTCTTTGCCAAGACGTTCGACCTCTCCTTCCAAACCAGCCACTTTAATCGACAAGCGCTCGTTGTCTTTCTTCAATGCCGCATGCTGCTCTTCCAACTCGCGATGGACCGCACCTAAATCATTTAGACGAACTAACGTCTCTTCCGCACTGCGGCGTGCCTTCTTCGTTTCGTCTTGCTGCTGTTCCAATGCCTTACGGAGCGTCGCTTGCTGTTCTTCATTGACGCGACCGCTTTCTTCCAGCTCGCTCACCAAGTGCTCATTACGAGACTGCACCTGACTCAATTGCTCTTCTAAGTCGCTAACCGCTGATTGTCTCTTCGCTAATTCAACGCCCTGGGCATCCAGTTGACGGCCTAAGTCCTTACTGTTTCGTACTGCTTCTTGCAATTGCTCCTGCAGCAACAACAACTCACGTTCATGAGTAACTTGTGCCTCAACAAGCTGTTGTTGCGCTTCTTCTTGGCCACTGGCGATGAGCTTTTGCAGTTCTTCCACTTTCGCCACATGCACGACTCGAGCTCGCTCTATCTCGGATTGTAAGTCTCGCGCTGCGTTTTGCGCTTCTTCCAACTGACGTTTCGTCGTCGCACTCGCCAACTCCGCCGCTTCGGCTCGCCCTGTTTCGAACACTAACGCATCAGACAAACGCGTCGTTTCTTTACCAAGACGCTCTACTTGCTCTTGAAGCGTCGATACTTCCTTCTGCAACTCTTCAATGGCGGACTTTGAGCGTATTGCCTGAACCAATAACTGCTCATGAACCCCGAACAAATCGTCGTACTTTAAGGAAACTTCCCTATACTGATGCTCAAGCTCGTTTGCACGTTGCCTTTCTTTAGATAACTCAGTTGTCAAATGCTCGTGCTCTTTCTCACTCAGTTCTTTACTGCTCTTAAGCTCTGCTGCTAATGCCTCGTTGGTCAAACGCAATGTACTCAGTTCTCGACCTAAGGATTCTACCTCCTCTCCTTTGGTCATCAATTGCTGATTTTGAGATTCCAACAACTCATTAAGCTTTTCCACTCGCACAGTCGTATCGCGCAAGCGCTCATTTAACGACAACATCTTTTCTTCGTAATCGCGTCTTAATAATTCCAATTGCTCAGCTGCTGCTCGCTCTGCTTCTTTTTGACCGCCTTCGCGCGCCGCGACAATAAGACGCTCGTATTCTTCAACAGCCTTTCTATGTTGTGACTGTTCAGACTCTATCTCTTCTTGCAAATGTTTGGTCTGTATCTCTGCTTCACTTAAGAGACTTTTCGTGCTAGAAAGCTCTTGTCCTAACTCTTGAGCCGCCGTCTCTTGAGTCTTTAACTCCCGAGATACACGCTCCAACTCGACTCGTTGCTCTTCTACTTGTGACGTTAACGTGGAAACTTGATGTTGCAACGTTTTATTGAGACGCTGGCTTTCTTCAAGTTCATGCTCCAAAGCTTGAATACGTAAGTTACATTTAATTAACTCTGCTTCCAAATCTGAAATTTTAGCGTGATTACCCTCCAACTCCATTTCTTGCTGTTGAACTTGAGATTCCAAATTAGTACGCGTCTTCTCGGCTACTTTTAGTTGTTGGCGCAGATCGACTAATGCACTTTCATACTCAATTTTCTCTTTATCGAAGAATTCTCGGGCTTTATCAACATTTAAAATACCTTGTTGAACTTGATCTTCGAGTTTTCTAAGTCTCTCCTCATACCCTTGATTTAAGTCATGAATCTTATTTTCTAAAATATTTATAACTCGTGCCGTCTCTTGTAAGGATTCCTTATAAGAAGCAGTCTCTTCATTAGCACGACGAAGAACTTCCTGCTGCTCCTCCAAAAGATGGTTTAACTTAACTTTAGTCTGTGTTAATTCTTTAACCTGCTCTTCCAGCGCACCAATAGCCTCTTTATCACTAGTCAATGCTCTGATAACAGAACTAAGATCATTACGTTGAATAGCAACTTCCTGCATTAAACTAAGAGGAACTTCAAGGGCAACAGTTGGAACTATTGTCAGCTCCCGAGGAGTTATTTCAATTAATAATTGGCTATAAAATGCTTTAGCAACAGAGTCTATTGGTGCATCATCGGCTAATTTTTTAAATAGAACTAATTTATTCTCTATGGTTAGCTTGTCGTTGTGTAATAGCTTTTTTAACTCTACTTGGCTATTAATATTGTTTGCTTTTTCAAGAAGCCATTCCTCGTTAACTAATAGCGCCACCATGCGGTACAGTTGTAATTCTTTTGATCTGAAATCTGGCGATATTTCATTAAATAATTGATTTAAAATTCTAAATTGCAGTACTTCATTTGTTTCAGAACTTAAAAAGTTTCTTAATGGGTTAACAGGATGAGGATTGCTTAATAGTTGAACTAATACTTTCTCTGGATCCTTACACTTAGACTTAACCTCAACTAGCATTTCAGTAAGAACAGGATATTGTCCTTGCTCTAGAATATAATTAAATAGATTCTTCCCTTTCTCATCAGTTTGAGTAAAGAGCTGAGTAAATTCGTCTTTTGACAAGCCAACATTATGGCCTAATTCAATAAGTTTCCTTACTGCCGCATAATTACCATTCTGTGTGGCAATCAAGACAGGATGAGCATGAGTTCCTGGAGGAGAACCTAGTAAAAATGTTTGTGCAGTCTTTTTATCAGCCTGAAGTGTCTCAAAAGGAATAGCTTCTGAAGCGTTTGCATCAGTTAAAAACAAATGATAGGGACAGGTATCGTCAGGAGGAAAGAGCATTCCCAAGACTTTTTGGGGAGTAATTTGATCTGAAAGCTTGGGATTTAACTCATTATATTTGTTTATAATCTGAGCGAAAAGTTCTTTATTACCAAGTACAGCACAAAGATGTAATGCTGGATAAATGACTTCATTACACTCTTGTCCTTTAGGTAACAAATTCAAAATTGCAGTTAATTGCCTTGCATTGTTATTACGAATGGCAATATGAAAACAATTGGTTGACCATTTAATATAAGGCGCGGTTTTGATGGCTTTATTAGGGCCATATTCCTCCATCATTAATTGGAATACATCTTCTGGACGTGCACCCGCATTTCTTAATGCAACGATTAAACTCTCAAAAACAGTCGATAAGCCTTGCTCTGCCGCATAATGTAATAAACCGTTTTTCTTAACCAGCATTACAAAGGAGGGATTAGGTTCGGTTATTTTGGCTAATAAAGTATTCAGAATTTGATCTTGCCCTTTGGCAATACATTGTACAAATAAAGTTTGAAACGGTGCTCGAGCATTTATAAATTTGTCATTCAGCTGATCTTTATCAATGACGCGATCTAAAATAGCAATTGCTTTTTCTTTTTGCATCGGGGTACTAGGATAAGTACACAGCACTTCCATGCCTTTTAATTCGCCTGCAGGGGCTAATAAGCCATCAGCATTCTGTGGAGTTATATCGTCTGCATGGAAAATTGCCTCTAAGGTTTCACTATGAGCAAGATCCTTTTGATGGCCAGGATCCTTTAGTTTTTCATACTCTTTCATGCAATGCTGTGCGCTGGCTAAAAGATTCTTCAACTGATCTTTATTCAATCCTTCGCCATTACCTACCACGGTGCGTACGCGAACAAGGATAGCATCAATATTCTTGACAATTTTTTGTTCTGGACTGTCTACAACTAAGCGATTCTGGGGAATATCTAATGCGTTGCGAATATTTTGTAACCGGCGATAAAGATGTAGTGGTTCTCCCTCACGCTGATTAGAAGGAATAAACATGACCGCGTCTTGTTTCGTCGCAACATCACTTTCTTGAGTGACTTTATCCTTATCTTTATCACAAGCAAAAAACTCATTAAATTTTGCTATATTAGCGATTTTTAATCCTGCTGGTGTTTTTCCATCAACCTCTAAAATGCCCGGAACAACATAATCGATAACTGCGCGTCCTTTAACTAATGTAAAGTAGGCGTTACGATTACACACGCCGAAAAGCATCGTAGTTAAAGCCCAGTTATCCATATAAGGATTAGAATTTTCTAATACGGTATTTAAATCTGATCTGCGTGGTTCTGTCAAAACTTTAGGGCTAATATAAGGCAAGGTTCCATTACGTGCACCATGTAAAATTTGCAGCGTAGGGTTAACACCGTAGCGGATGCCTTCAGCGGTTTTTATCACATAACGTCCGCTGGAATCAGAACATTGACTGTCATCAACGGAAGATTTTGGCTGTTCGGCAAGATCTGGCCCAAACAGTTCAGAAAAAATTTCAGCTGCTGATTTTGCCGATGGCATCGCTTCAGTTCGTTCAAATCCCCCTGTAGCCCAATCAATATATTTGACTTGGTAGCTACCATCAGAATTTCTTTTATAAAGAAAGTTCTCCGGTTTGATGTCATTATGGGAAAAACCCAAACTCTCAAAGCGTTGTGCCTCACCAACTATCGCTTGTGATAGATCAAGACTGTTTTTTATAGATAGGACTAATTCTGCTTCAGCAATCTCCCCTCGCTTTAAAGGATCATGATAAGCAATATCTGCCTTAGTACGTAAACTCAGCTCTTTATTCGCAGTATCAGCAAAGGTGTCCCCTTTAGCACGATCAGTTAAAATTTGGTATTGTTTCGGTGTGCCAGTTTTCGCAAATAATTTACCTTCAGGTCTTTCTTTATCGTTTTTTATCCAATAATGAGTCCCTCCTGAAATAATCCCCTCCTTTTCACGCTCTGCGGCAGAAAGAAATTTCCCTAAGTCGCGTTCAATTGCAAATAAAGGATCGTTACGCGAGGTAAGAGGTCTTGTTCTAAGCTCCGCTCTGCTCTCTTCTTTGAAAGTAGAAGAAGCATCACTCTCAGGAACATAGCCTTTTTTGATCACCTGGTTTAAGCCAGACAATAAATGTTCAACTTCTTTCACTGAGCCATATTGCCCCACACCTAAAAGCCTGCTGTGAGTAAACAACCGTCCCTTTTTCTTTGATCCGCCAACATAGGCTTCATCAAAACCTTCAAATGGAGCGATCACGCCGCGACTACCACCATAAGAAAAGATAAAATCACCACTGATTGGCTTTGTTAGTGAATATGGAAGTTTCACTTCACCAATATCAATTGTTACAGTGCGAACCAATTGGTCTTTATCATCTAAAACAGCTACCGTACTTCGACCAGTAACAGAGTGCTCTACTTTAAATTGAACCGTACTAATATCCCTTGGATTGATGGTCACTGCAATTTGTTTCAATATGGAGAAATAAGCATCTTGTTCAGCACCGGTTAAAGCAGGTTCGCCTTTTCGAGTACGCTCATACAAGCGAGCTATATCTTCGGCCATACCTTTGATTTCTTTCTCCATTCGCTCGATTTCTTCACGAGTTTTCAAGTTTAACGTAGTGACCATACCCCTATATTCAGCTAAAAATATTGCTTCAACTTTTTGAGCAATATTAACACCTGATCGAAACGCTTCTTCTAATTCATTTGATTTAGCTACTCGTTCTCGCTTGGAGGATTCGATAAGCCTTGATTTTTGAATAATGGGTTTAAGGGGTTCGGGAGCACCAGCTGGATCTAGCTGAGATAGTTTGTTATACGCATCGGTCAGGGAAGCACTCAGTCCTGGTGTCTCCAAAGCTTGTTTGTAATGACCACCCCTTACAAGAACACACGCTCCTTCTAGAGTAGCCGTAAGTTTCGATTTCACTGTAGGTGTAGGATCATTAAAGGCATTTTTTACCTGAGGCTCTCTAATTACAGGATATAAATCCAGTAGTTTTTTTAATAAAATCTCTTCACTATTGTCCAGTCTTAATTCACTGAATTTGTCTCTATTACCGACTTTTGCGGTGATTAACCCTAACTGCCTTTTGTATTCTTGTTGTATCTCTTTTGAAAGAAGATTGTTACTATTAATTTGATGCTCTACATCCGCTAGAGACTTCCCAGATAAAGAATCACCTTCGATACCTATAATTTTGGGAGCAACTCCTTTCCCTTTTAACCGGCCGAGTAAAGTATCTGCCGCGAAACCAAAGCCACCCTCAGCAAATATTCTCTCTACCAAGGCATCACTATCGATAGAACTATAATAAACCCCAACAGTAATTATTCCATTGTCTACCTTTACAGTAGGTTTACTAAATCTATCATGCAGCACATCCCTCATCAGCTTCTTAATTGCGGGTATAGCTTTAGGATTTTTACCTACATTGGTTGCACTCCCAACATATGGAATTTCTTGTTCCTTGCATAAACGAGTTACTGCCATTATTACAGTAGCCAGTCTTTTCTCTTCGGGTGAAAAAGCACCAAATTTTGCCTCTTCAAGAGGATGTTCAAAATCGGTATTTACGGCGAGAAAGTTTCTTTGGGCAATGCCAGAAAAAGTATGCTCCGCTACGCCGCTTTTAGTAAATAATTCTTCATCTCGAATATTTCTAGCCCAAAATAAATCACGTGTCAGATTAGCTCTGGTCTTTTCTGCATATTCCAGGCGGTCTTCACGCCCAAACCTTAATGCATGAAATAGATCTTTTCGTGCTTTAAGTGCATTAATTTTTTCATCATTAGTCCAATCACCAGCCTTACCTATCTTTAACTTTACTTCCACCTCGGTTATTAAATCACCAATGGATTTTCTATTAGTCGCTCTATAATCACTTAAATTATCAATGATGTTAGAGCTCTTTACATTGGGAAGTTTAGAGTACAAAGATTTAATGAATTGCTGATATTTTGCATATTTTGTGGGGTCGTCTTCAATGACACTTACGCTACTGCATTCACGTCGTATCATTTCATAAAGGCCCAAATGCACCAATCTTTGGCACTGCTTACGTAATTGCACATCTCCGGGACTACCATCATAAAGACGGATTGCCTGATCAACCATGTCTCGCAAATTAGGCAAAGGTAAGGTCTTTAATTGAACTTCCTGCTCCGCCTGTCCTAATTGAGATAAGATCTCAATATATAATTCGGTCTGTAGTTGTTTAATGGTAGACGGGGCATCAGAAAGCGTATAAGCGAGATGTTTTACATCACGGAAATTTTGCGCCAGAGATTTAATAAAAGCAGGTTTATCTTCAGCTCTGATTATTAGTTCGGCATTAAGTTTTAATTTATTATCATATTGTTCAGAAATTGCCTTTATCCGAATTTCAATTTGTCTTAACGTTTCATTTTGTTTTTTCCTATATAGCTCTAATTGTTCATCAGCAGCAATATTATCTGGAATTCTATCAGGCAATGCAGCCAATTCCTTCAAGATCTGTTCCTGCTCTCTACTTAACTCTTGATAAGCAAAAGTAATTAGTGCATCTCTCAAGAATTCAGCCGAAGCCCCAGAAAAATTAATAGCATTGATACCATTAATAAATTTTTTACAGTATGCCATATTTAAGATCTCGCAGAATCAGCTTATTACAAAGATATTCAATATATTAATTTTACCTAGCAAAGATTAAGGAAAAATTAATGATCTCTCTGATTATAGAACAATCATACTGTATTGCTCGATCAGTTGGCACATGAATTGAACTTTTGGGTAAATTATTTTTTACAATGACTTATATGGCGATTAATATTTCATTTGTTGAGCAAAATAGTTAGTTTCTTAGCTTATAGCTGAGGACTTGATAGACTTCTGATTTAAATAGGATGTCTATGGTGCAGCCCGCATTACATTATTGATAATAAATTCAATCAGTAATAAGCTCAGATCAAACATCAATCAAATCCTATTTAGCATGATAAAAGAATTAATTAATCCTTTTTGGAACTATTCCCTCAAGCTCTATGATTTTGAAGAAGTAAAGCTATTATGTCTTAGTTTGCAAGACAGTTATAACGCAAATGTCAATATTGTCTTATGGTGTTGCTGGTATGCCACCGAAAAAGGTTTAGCAAGTCAAGAATTACTACAGCAAATACTAAGGCACAATATCCCTTGGCATCAGAATGTCACTTGCCAATTAAGACACGCACGACAATGGCTTAAGAAGAATCAATCGAATAAGCTCCTTGAAGCATATAGGCAACAGATTCTCCAACAAGAAATCATTTCTGAAGCTTTTCAGCAAAAGCAGATATATGATCTCTCCATGACTCATGAGAAAACAAGTCATAATAAAGTAGACGCCGCACGCCTTAATTTGGAATGTTATTTTGCTACTATGGCCACTGCCGTCAGTGATCACCACTGGCATCTGATGACCACAATCTTACTAAACAAAATGGAATAATACGTTTCGTTCTAAGCTCTTCATATGTTAAGGATAGAGCCCAAGGTCGGGCAATTGGTTGCCCGACCTTCTACTGATGTTGAAATTTCACAGCTGTTTCAGGAAGCTCCGCCTCTTGGTTTTTAGGTGGATTCGGAGGAAAAAATGTATGTTCTTTCGCTGAATTCAGTAACTGTGATTGCTCTATTGAGAGTACTTTTTTTGCTGCGGGAGGAGCAGCATAAGTTTCATCTGCAAAGTACCTCTGTTTGATTTGTAACAGCAGCTCATCATCTAGACGCGTGTCACACATTAATTCTAATTTAGCTAATACATTTTCGAGAGATAAGTCTAACTTATCTACATTCTCCAATTGATAATAATTAGCTAACATTCGAGCAAAGTATTGTTCCATCACCTGGTTCAGGGTTGGCATAAACATATATAATAAAATCATTTGCTTGGATAAATGTTGAAGTTGTTCTGCTGTCAAAGGTTCCTGACCGTTTTGCCCTGCTATTTCAGCATTGTTATGATAATAATTTATAAAATGTAACGTAACTCTCTCCAAAATATCCAGATTCTTGGATGAGTCACTACGAGAAAGTATTAAGAGTTTTAATGGACATATTATATCACGTACAAAATCCTCTGGATTTCTAGAGGTTACCCCAAGCCAATTTTCTAATAATTTATGGCTATCTATATCGGATATCAGCTCAGTAATAGACACTATATTCGGTTGTTTTAATTCTCCTGACTCCAATCGTCTTTCAATTAAACTCACTTTGGCTGCCAACTCATCCTGTGAGCGAGGAGCATCATCATGCAACTTAACGAATTCGTCCATAAATCGAGTAACTGTCTTCAGATGATTATTAAAATGTCGATGGATTCGCAAAGAAAAATAGGTAAGCGCACTGTTATTCATTAACATAGCGAGCAAGGATTCTTCCAATTGTTGCGTTTCATCTTCATCAAGAGGTGGATGAGTATCCATTGTGAATGAACTAATAGTCGCATTTCGCTTTAAAGCCTCTAACAGTAGAGAACATCCGTTTTGAAAACGTTCTGTGTCTTTACCTCTTATGTCCAAAGTAAGGCTAGGAATAAAGGTCTTTCCTTCTAAAAGGTTTTTCAGACATGTAAGTGATGATGGTTCATTATCAGTACCAATGTAAAATTCTGTCTTTTTAAGAATTTGACTCTTACTATCTTGCAAAAAATCAGCCCAAGCCTGAATACCAGTTATTTCAAAGCCGATCATATTGACTGTTTTTAAAGAAGTGTTTGCTTTTAAACCATCGATCAGATCGTTACATTCTTCTAAGCTTCCCCAGTCTCCGTCAAGTTCAAGCTCCATAAGGCTGGTGTTTGCCCTTAAACCTTGGCTTAAGCTGCTTAATAGGAGTTGCTTATCTGCGCCATCATTGTAAATAGTCAATTGTTGTAGATTTGGATAGTTTTCCGTTAAGAGACGTTGTAAATTCTCGGTTATTACGTCTTCAAGCAGATCTATAGCATTCATGTAAAGTCTAACATTGATGTTGGTATTACGTAGAACGGATAATAACGAATCCGTTTCTCCATCAGTAAGATGAGCGGTGCTAATTTTAAGACAATTTAAATTTTTATGGACTATCAAGCTTTCTACTAATCCTTCGATGATAAATGGAGGATTTAAATCTCCATCTACTGCACTGGCATCAAGATGTAATTCTTTAAGTCCTTGATTTACCCTTAAACTTTCTGCCAACGCACTTCTTACTTCACTATTTAAGCTCGTTGTTCTCAAATCAAGCGAAAGTTCAGTAACACAAGTATTCTCCTTTAAAGCCTCACAAAAGGTGATAAAATTATTTTCATCTTCATCATCCTTAACAATCAACTTAATACTAGTAAGCGATGGATCATCTTGTTCTACCTTTCCTATTAGTTCCTCATCTATCATGCAAAAGTTCCCATTATTTGATTTCAATTAGTCAATAAATGGGGCTATTATACAATAAAAGACCGAAAAGTGTAAATTTTTACTACATTACACCACCTTAACTCAACTTGGTGGAGCATTAAATTTTTCATAGATTGGACTCATAATTGACCTATAAGTATCGTGACTAAATAAAAAGATTTAACCTGATTATCCTTTTTTATTGAGTATTTCAAAAATTTCCTCAACTTGTTTTGCTTTTTTATAAACCGGAATGTCAATCATTTTACCATTATATTCACAGGCAGCACCCTTGGCCGCTTCATAAATGACAATAATCTGCTTTGCCTCATTATAGCTATCCCAGGATGGGCAAAAGCCATCGTTAATACTTTTGATTTGATTAGGATGAATCGCTAGTTTGCCGGAAAATCCTAAAGAGAAAGCATGCCTTATATCATCTTGTAATTCTTGTGGCTCTTTAAAATTAAATTTTGGCGCATCATAACAGGCTATTTGTTTCAGCGCTGCGGCATTTGCTAATTGACTCCTGGTCCACAATAAAGAATTCTGTGTTATTTGCAACCCTACATCAGTGGCATAATCAGCAGCTCCCAACATCAATCCTGCAATGTTATTGGCAGAGGCTACGATGTTATGAACGTTATTTAAACCCGTTGCTGTTTCAATAAGAGCCAATAAAGGAATATTCATTCCTACAGAGAGCAATACATCATTAAGTAAATTTAACACTTCCGGGGTTTCTGTTTTAGGGTGAATAATACCGTGACATTGAATGGACTGTTCTTGCGAAATAGCTAATAGATCTTTTAACCCTTCTTGTGAAGAAAGCGAGTTAATGCGAATTAAATATAATAGCTTATGGCTTACAGCCACATGCTTCAAATAATGCAACACTTGCCTACGTGCTTCATTTTTCTGAGCAAGAGATACACTATCTTCCAAATCCAAGACAATGCCCGATGCATGATAGTCGGAAGCCTTATCAAAACGCTCAGGCTTATTCCCTGGAGTAGATAGAAGCGCTGGATACAATTTATAATCGATCATAATCACCTCATTAAATAAAATGCTGTTCTTTTACTTGTCTTATCAATTCGTCACGAAATTGCGGATGAGCGATATTAATCAAGGCTAGCGTACGCTCTGACGTCGATTTACCCGCAAGCTGACAACAACCATATTCAGTAACAATATAGTCCACATCCACTCGAGTATCAGTAGTAATAGAATGTAATCTAGGGACTATGCGAGATACTTTGCCATGTGCTGCAGTAGAACTACTCGCTAGAATGCTACGCCGCCCTTCAGAATTTTGCGCTCCACGCACAAAATCTAATGGTCCACCAACACCAGAAAACTGATGCTCAATAAATTCCGCATTGACTTGACCACTAAAATCAATTTCGACAAAAGAATTCACTGAAATCATTTTTTTATTTTGCAGGAATTAATTGCACCGCATCTCCTGCGGTCATTATCTTACTTTTATAAACCTCACCAACATTCATATTGCCTCCTGGCTAATCCTTAATACATTAAGTAGGGCAATCGGGTTGCTTTAAGAAATGTCTTGGGTTTCTATCATCCAATAGATCGTAAAGAGAATGGATGAT
>DAIAOV010000097.1 GCA_027437055.1 Legionella sp.
CTATAATTTGAATGGAGATATTTTAAATGTTTACAAATTAGATAAATTTAACAAAAATAAATATGAATTTGAATATATAGAATTTTTAAATAAACAATATAGATCAAAAAATTTTTTTGAATAATTTTATTTTGTTTTAAAATAAAATTAATATCAAGAAAGACATAATTCATCGGTTGGTTTAAATGTTCTAACGGTAAATTGTCGTTTCTTAATAAGAGATAATCGCCCACTGTTTGCATTAAATCATATAAGGCTGGCCATTGAAGACGTTGGCTATCTACAGGTTGGACGTGGAAGTCATCTCTTGCTAATACATGGCGGGTTTTGTAAGAATTAGCACGGATCCAGGAGTTTTCATTAATATTGATTAGAGCCTGTTGATCTTCTGCAAACCAGGAACTTGGATTAGTTAAATAATCAGGTTCAATTCCCGAATTTGCTCTGATTTTTAAAATCCATTCGCGGAATGCTAATTCATTTTCTGTATAACAATTCTCTGAGTGAAACCAAAAACGGTTTCTGTGAGGTATGGGTTTATATGTCGCTTGTTGTTCCCTTTTTTCTTTAGTCATATTTCTCGCTCCTTGAGAAAAAATGAATCATAATGGTGGGTTATTCATCAACAATAGGTTTGATAATCAACTAATAATAGAGTCCATATCCAATTAGATTGTTTTTAAACCAATTAATTTAATAACATTCTTTATTTGAGGATGCAATACAGGAAATACGGATTAAGAAATTTCTGTTTGAAAATTCATATTCTTTCTTTAAATAAATCTCAGTATAGCAATTATCACCTTGCTACCTAGAGTGCAGGAAGTAATCCCTCAATTAGCCTGAGAAAAGCAATTGCGCGATCCGAGCCGCGCGCGTCAGCAAGCGGATAAACCAAGCCAACATCAGCTTCCTAACGGCCGCAGTTCGGATTGTTTTCGAGATTATTTAGACGTTACCTCAGGAATTACTGAACTGCAATAAACGCTTCTTCCACATAACATTCTTTTTTGTTACATTATGATTTTTGATTTTAATGGGTTAGTCATGCCATCTTTTGATATAGTGTCTGAAACGAATGAAGTTGAATTACGTAATGCTGTAGATAACGCTGTGCGTGAGGTTGGTACTCGTTTTGATTTTAGAGGGGTTGAGGCAACCATAGAACTAAAAGAACTCTCTGTGACTTTGCGTTCAGAATCTGATTTCCAAGTAAGACAGTTAGAAGACTTATTTCGTAATCATTGCACCAAACGTAATGTGAGCACAGCAGGTATTGATATGGAAGATGAACCGGTACACAGTGGAAAATTTTATTCATTAACCATGACTTTCAAACAGGGAATAGATCAGCCCACGGCTAAAGAAATAATCAAGTTTATAAAAGACACAAAGGCCAAAGTGCAGACGTCCATTCAGGGTGATAAAATACGTGTTACCGGAAAAAAACGTGATGATCTGCAAGAAGTTATCTCCTTATTAAAAAAATCAGATATAGAGTTACCTTTGCAGTACGAGAATTTTCGGGATTAAGGATATCTTCATTTTAAGTCGCCCAACCCCTATTTTGGGGTAGATATCCCAAAAGATAAACGCTGTAAAATCAAATGATTACAGTGTGTGTCTTTGGGACGAATTAACCCTGTGTCACTTATTTGTAGTCTGGTTGCAAGCAACCAGGGAGGGCGAGCCTCAATGTTTGTTCCCGGTTGCAATCAACTGGGCTACTTGGTCATGCTCTTTATTTTAGGAGTTGAATTGGTATAAGCTAATTTGGCAAATTCATTCGCGGATAAGGGTTTACTCAAGAGAAAACCTTGGCCTATGTAACATTTTTTGGCGACTAGATAATTGAGTTGTTGTGTTGTTTCAATTCCTTCCGCGACAATTTCCATGCCAAGTTCGTTGGCCAATTTTATAATAATATCAATAATGATTACTTTGTCTTTTTCATTATGAATGTCACTAATAAATTCTTTATCAATTTTTAAGATATCGAGAGGGAGGGTTTTTAATCTATTTAATGATGAATAGCCCTTGCCAAAATCATCCAGAGACAGTTTTATACCTAAGGACGAGAGCTTATGAAGAATTTTATTTATTTCTTCGTTATTAGCCATCAATAGATTTTCGGTGATTTCTAATTCTAGATATTCAGTTGGGTATTTATAATCACGTAATGTGGCTTCTAAAATTGTGAGAAATTGATTATGAACTAGTTGAATAGGGGAGATATTGATAGAGAATGGCAGCATGTAATTATAGAGGTATTCCCACTTCATCACTTGTTCACACGCTTTACGTAAAACCCAATTTCCCATATCAATGATTAGTCCTGTACTTTCAGCAATTGGGATGAACTCATTAGGAGATATTGACCCTAAAAACTCATTATGCCATCGTAAAAGAATTTCAGCTCCAATAATTTCTTGAGTAATCAGATTAAATTTGGGCTGATAATGTAATTCAAATTCGTCATTTTGTAATGCCTTACGTAAATGTGTTTCCACTTCAGATTCACGATGTTGAGAGCAACTTAATTGCTCTGTATAAAATTGATAGGTGTTTTTGCCACTATTTTTTGCTTTATACATCGCTAAATCAGCTTTTTTTAACAAATCATCAGTTGTAGTCCCATCATCAGGGTAAATTGCTATGCCAATACTTGCAGTCACAGTGATCAATTTGCCACTAATAGGGTAAGGACTATTGAGTTCGTTCAATATCCTTTCCGCAAGTTGACGAGCCGATGAGGGGGAATGTAAGTTAGTCGCGATTAAGGTAAACTCATCACCGCCAACACGTGATAATAGATCTCCTTTTCTAGTGATTAAAATCAGACGATTTGAAAATTGTTTAAATAACTCATCGCCATGAATATGCCCAAAAGTATCATTAGTGATTTTAAAATTATCCAAATCAATGAGTAATAATGCGAGCGAACCACCACTTCTAGAAGCGTTAGCAATGGATTTATCAAGTAAATCCTCGAATTCACGCCTATTGAATAAATTAGTTAAGGAGTCATGGGATGCTATATATTTTAATTCTCTTTGTTTGATGCTTAATCTTTTTTGTGCGTGAAGTACTGAAGAATAAGACGCTACATAGTTAATAATGAGACAGATGCAGGGGAGCAAATAGGTAATAATCTTAAGAAAATAAGCAATGTTATAAGCACTATCATAAGGTGTATTGGATAGCATCATTAAATAAATTGAAATGACTATTTGGGTAATGGCTATATAAAAAATAGAGTCTGTTAAAATTGATGGATAGGTTTTATAGGCTTTGGGGTAGATAAAAAGAATTAAGGATAAATAAATTCCTATAGTGATCAGTTCGTAAGGTCTAGATAAATAAGAGTCACTAAACCACATTACAGGTAGTTTAATGACTGTAGCAGCATAATAGATTAGGGAGACCGCTACCAGTACCAAAAAGATAGTGAGTAAGATAAAAGTAGATAAATTTAAAGTTTTTGTATCTTGTCTATGTAATAAGAGAAGCAAGCCTACTATTAATATCAAACCACCAATACTATTTGAAAGAAGCCAAAGTAAAGCATCCAGATTATTTTTGTCAGTATATGGAAGTGATATGCCATCGATAACTAAGATGTTGAGTGCTTCTAAAGAGCCAGAAAATAATACAGATAAGCCAATGATTAAGGCAATTTTATCATTACTTAATTTATATTGAGTAAATGCCAGTAAAACTGTAATTGCAGCTAGGGAAAAGCCGGACCATTGTAAGAGAATTTGTCTAAAATAACCTCGCACTTGTGATTCCACAAGTTGAACGTGTAGTCCCTGATTCAATTTATTGGTTATGGCACCAAAGTCTATACCAGAATGAAGTCCAATATAGGGGAGTCCAAGCAATAAAATGATAACCAATACTAAAAATTGAGGTATCCTCTTTAAAGATACTTCATTAAAGGTAAATGAATCGTCCATTTTTTATACCTTGTCACTAAAAATGTTTTAAAACAAATTAGTCATATCCTTTTATAAAATTTAGCATATTATGTGGCTAATCGCTTATTTTTAGAGAAAATTGCTGGGCCATGAGTCCAATCTACCTAGGCGATAGTGATATTCAGATGACTAAAGGTCGTGAGTTAGGTGATGAGAATAAGCACTGGTACTTAATAACCGCTTATAAGAGGAGTCGGGTTGTTTGCTCAGCCAATAAGTGAAACTTTGCTTGAAATGAGCTCCTGAACGCACATAGGTATAAAATAATTGGATAAAATTTGTTCTTGCCTGGTGGTAGTCTTTTTTCCAGGGTTGAGAGATAAGGGAAGGCGATTCTCCAAATAAATTAGCTCCTCCTAAAGCAGCCTGACGTGCAACAATATCTTCTAAACTCACATGCTGTGAATTAGACAATATGTCACGCATGGCCATGAATGTAGTTGTTCTCCCATTTCCTGCTGCGCAATGAAAATGTAACCAGGAATGAGCCGGTAGATTTTTAACAATATTTAAAAACTGATCGACTTGAATAGGCGTTGGAGGGTGGTAGTCGGGTACTTCTATTCTAAAATAACCGATGGACTTCTTTCGAAACTCTGCTGTTTCGGTGAGTATAGAAAGAAGTCTAGTATTAGCTTTTTGAACAGTTATTTGTTCATTGTCAATTTCCTTTACAGACATAATTACTGGGTCTGTTGGAACTTTAATTCCTTCTTTGGGCTTACCTAACTTATTAATCTGTATTACCTTGGCTTGAGTAAGGTATTGTACCCATGCCTGTTCAGACTTACGTATTTCCTTGGGAGACCTACCCCAGTTTATTTCATCTCTTTTATAGAACAAACTAATAGGTAAGTTATTGAGGTAGAGATGTGTTTCTTGTCGCAGGTCAATGAGAAATATTGGATGTTTGGATGAAACCCGTTTTCTCAACCAGATTATACTTCCTTGAGAAGGGGCTGCACTACCCGAAATAAATAGAGTATCTAGTCCATAACGATTTATTTTGAGGTTCTGAACGCTTAAAATATGATCACTATTCGCGGTGCTTCGCCAATGAACAGGCTCTATTTCACTTAGGCCATTGTCATCTTGCCAGTGGTTTTTTACCCAAAATGCTCCTTGGGGAAGTTGTATTTTTGCCGATAGTTCAGTTGGTTTCATATTCTTAACTTCTGCAAATGAAAGAGGATTGCTCAAGAATAAAAATGAAAAAAAGAGTGATTTAATTATTTTCATAGCCCTTATTGAACTGTTTAGGGTAGTTTAAACTTGAATCACTCAAGTTGCTATTCATGAGAAGAAATTCCTAATATATTTAGTCCTCGCTCAATATCATCGGCTACTGTTGGGCGAGATAATAAATATTCCCCTGTATGTTCTGTCACTTCATCTTGAGCGAAATTAAACGCATTTTCCCATTCTTCCTCACTGTAATCGCCTCGTCCTAAATACATTAATGCTACTAATGTAGCCTGCTGATCGGGACGCATATTATCGATAAACTCCACTATTTCTTGATAAACAGGATCATTTTGATAGTCAGCCAAAACATATAAAGCATCCATCTCCTCAGTCACTTCAGGAAAGCTAACTTCTTCTTTGGCTTGAAATTGTCTTGCTTTGTCAAGAAGATCTGAGATGGTTTCTGTATCAATATTTAACATAGCTAGCTCCTTAAATTTGTACATTCTGAGTAGGTTGGGCCCTTGGTCCAACATTGTCATTTTTGCTTAGCGCAACTCCTGTCAACTATGCCAGAAACTTAGGTTCTAACGACTATGATATTGTTTGAAACCCAGCACTATCACTGTAATTCAGGTTGCTTAGTATTTGTTATTTGAATAAATATAAATCTAATAGTATACTTTTTAAGCGGCAATGCCATTTACAAAAAGGTGAACTCATGTCAAAGTCTACTAAATTTTTCAAAAAAGCACCAATGGAAGTATTAGAACACTTGTATACTCATCTGGACAGTCCAGATGATTTTTTTGTCGCATGGTTGGCTAATAATAGAAGCCAGAAAAGAGGAGTAGAACTCGCCTTATTGAGCAAAAAGGGGATTGAATTTTATCCCATGCAAGTCAAAATATTAACCATTCTCGTCAGTTCTCAATCTACCTTACTTGGAGATGATCCTGAACATTTAGCCTACCTGGGCAGAAAACTTTCATCCCAATTAAAAAATCCTCAATTAAGCACCGAGCAACTAATGCAAGGAGTAAAATTGATTGCCGCACTAAACAATGTGGCGTTACCTTTATCACGCTTCGCCAGTATAGATGCTCTACCAAGATTTCAAGATTTATCGCATTTAGAGAACTCTGTGGTTGAAGCTGTGGGCGAGGGGGGATGGGACAGTATTATCGAAATGGTACAAAAAAAATTCGACCCTCGAAATATGATAGAGCGTATTGTAGCATTAGATTTATTAACAGCGTTAATTCCGAAAGCTGATGCAAAGAGGCTAGAGCAAATTGTGACCATTGTGAAACATAAACTAGCTGAGAAGGATGGGTTAATTAATTCTCAGTTAGCCCCGTTTTTATCAACATTGATGTCTAAAGCAGATAATAAAACGTTAGCCTCACTTGTTGATTTTTTAATAGTCCAACTGAATGACCTCAATAGTGAGACATACTTATCATCATTAGAAAATTTAGCAAAATTAGCCCCTAAAATAGAAAAAGAAAAGGTAGTACTCGTTGTCGACTCAGTGAGTTCACTACTGAGAACTCATTATAATTGGCAAGTAGTCATCGATAAACCATCAGATATAGACGGAGCTGCATTAAAATGTTTAACAGTGCTAGCTCCTATAATGGGTACCGAAGAAATAGAACCCCTAATTGAGATTTTGGAAAACAAACTGGATAACACTGCACCGATTGTTCACACTGCTGCGGCAAAATGTTTGGTTGCGTTTGCCCCAAAAATGGATAAAGAAAGAATAATCTCGATTGTTGAATCAATTACAAACAAACTCGATGACCCCAATCCTCTAGTTCAACGTGCAGCCTTAAACTGTTTAGCAGAGTTAGCCTCTATAGTGGAAAAGGAAAAGCGGGTTCTACTTATCAAATCAGTAACAAATAGATTAGATAGCAAGGAACTTGATGTTCGTGGTGCCGCATTAAGCTGTTTAAAAGAACTGCTACTTGGAATAGAAAATGAGAGTCTGAGCTTCCCTATTGATTCTGTGAAATCTGTGAAAAATATGCTGGATGATGATAATGAAAATGTTCGTAAGAATACCATATACTTTTTAACAACGCTCGTGAAAATAGAGAAAGAGAGTAGGGCTTCCCTTATTGAATTAGTACAAGACAAACTGGAAGATGAAAGTGATGTGGTTTGTTGTGCTGCATTACATTGCTTAACAACGCTTGCAGCAGGAGTAGATAAAGAGACTCTCTCCTCCCTTATCGAGTCAATACAAAATAGACTAGATGACGATGACGATGTTGTTCGTCTTGAAGCATTCAATAGTTTAGCTAAGCTGGCTTCTCGGATGGAAAATGATACATTAAAATCTCTTATTCAGTTGGTGATTGGTCAATTGGATGAAAAAAAGGGCTCTGAACTTGCCGCAGCATTAAAATTTTTAACAATGGTAGTCGTGGAAATGGATGAAAAAACACTGAAAGATATTTACCACTCAGTGAAAAACAAACTGGATCACAACAGTTTGGAGATTCGCCATGCTGCCTGCCATCTGATGTGTTATCTCTTGATTAATACTGATGAGAATGTAACATTGGACTCTTCCCTCCTAACCAGGCCTGAGGGCTTATTGGTTCAGACAGTCTCTGACTGGATGGAATCCATTCGCTCATCTTTAAACCAGAAGAAACTTGTGGAGGACAATACTGATAGTGACATCCAGGCACGGCCCCTATAAAAAGGGTTCTAAGAAGTAACAAATAGCCTCGATATAAGATTTACATTCAATATTTCTTGTATTTTCTGAGGCCAGTAACTTCATTACCATATACCGATGAGACAACTGGGGTAATAAAGTTCAAATAGCCCACTCCTTACGTGGTGAATTACATTAAGTCAATGGTCGAGGTGTTCGTGATCTTTCCATAGCAGGGTTAAGGGAAAATGAACTGTGCTATAATTGAACAATATGTGCTGTGGGAGGTATTATGAACAGAACCGTTGTTGTGAGCCTATCTGTACTCCTTTTTGCAACACCAGTTATTGCCAAGGATATTGATAACAGTAGAACCTCTCAAGTAGAAGCTAATATTCAAGATAAAGCAGAACAAGGTGATGCTGAATCGCAACTTGAATTGGGTATCAATTATGAGAAGGGAAACGGCGTTGAACAAGATATGAAAAAGGCATTTTTTTGGTATCAAAAAGCCGCTGCTCAAGGAAACCCAGACGCACAGAACAACCTCGGTTTATTGTATTTAAAAGGAAATGGAGTACCTCAAGATTATAACAAGGCTGTATTTTGGATAAAAAAGGCCGCGGATCAAGGATTAGCTATAAGTTTAAATAATATGGGTGTTTTATATGAGCACGGGACTGGGGTGTCTAAAGATATGCACCAGGCTGTGCTTTGGTACAAAAAGTCAGCTGAAAAAGGAAGCTCTGAAGGTCAATATAATTTGGCGGTGATGTACATGATCGGTGGCGGTGTTGCCAAAGACATGAATCAATCCATTTATTGGTACAAAAAATCAGCAGAACAAGGTGATCTAGACGCTGCAAACAATCTAGGTGTTCTTTATGAACGAGGAGATCTCGTCACTAAAAATATAAAAGAGGCCATTTCCTGGTATACCAAAGCGGCTGATCAAGGGTCTGATTTAGCACAGACTAATCTCGGAGTTTTGTACTTAAGTAGTGACGATTCTATTAAAGATTATAAAAAAGCTAAATACTGGTTCGAAAAAGCAGCGGACCAAGGTAATGTAAAAGCACAAAATAATCTTGGTTTTTTATATGAACGAGGAATAGGGACAGAGAAAAATTTGAAAGAAGCCATTTCTTGGTATACCAAAGCTGCTGAGCAAGGGTACATGATGGCTGCAAATAATTTAGGTATTCTTTATTCAAATGATAACGAATTTAAAAATGCCACTCAAGCGTTGAAATGGTTTCAAATGGCTGCCGATAAGGGTTTTGCTGAGGCTCAAAATAGCCTTGGATTAATTTATATGAATGGTGTTGGTGTTAAAAAAGATAATAAAAAAGCTTTTTTTTGGTATAAAAAAGCAGCAGACCAAGGTTTGGTTTGGGGTAAATACAATCTTGGCGTGATGTATATGAATGGTCTGGGGGCGAAAAAAGACAGTCAGCATGCTTTGGAATTATTTCAGACAGCAGCAGAGCAAGGTCTTCCTTTGGCACAAAATAATTTAGGAGTCTTATATCTGGATGGTGATGGAGTAAAAAGGGATTATAAAAAAGCAGCATACTGGTTTAATAAAGCGGCCGATCAAAACCTTGATGTAGGCGAAATAAATCTTGGGTTAATGTATGCCGAAGGTAAAGGAGTGCCTAAAGATTTAGTTAAAGCTAAGTATTGGATAGGTAAAGCTAAAGAAAAAGGTTCTTCTGATGCTAGTAAGTTATGGGCAGCTTATAAATTATGGAAGTATTAGTACGGGATGAGGGGTTTTTGCTATTATTATATGAAAATAAGTAAAAACTAATGGACTAGTTCTATGTCTCGTTTTCAGATAAAAAATCCAGAAAATAGACAATGGCGAATGCTGTTGATTTATAATTTTTATCGAATTTTAAGTGTTTTCTTATTTCTTGGTATTTATTTTTATATCTATGTTTATATCTATAAACCGTATTCCTTGTTATTTTTTTCCATTCTTTTTATTTATTTTATTTTTACCTTAGTTTTTCTCTATTGGGGTTATTTCCAAATCCTTAATTTTGATAAGCAAGTGTTGATATCAGGCACTATAGATGTCATAGCTATTTCTTCTATGCTGACTATTATCGGTAACATGCAAGCAGGTTATGGTATTTTGTTGAATGTCACTATTGCTGCATTGAGTATTTTGGTACCGGGAAGATTAGCAATATTTTTTGCAGCTTTAGCCAGTTGTCTGCTTTTATGTGGAAATACCTTGCAATTTATTCTCAATAATCAAAAAGATTTGAGCACTTTTTACTATAGCGGAATTTATGGTGCGGGTTTTTTCGGGACCGCTTTAACCGCGTGGTATCTTTCTAATAGAGTAAGAGCTTCTGAGGTTTTAGCCCAACACAGAAGTGATGAGTTGGCTGAAATGCAAAGAATCAATGAGTACATCGTCGAGCAACTGAATTCAGGCATTATTTATGTAGATGAGACAAAACAAATTAAATTAATTAACTCTGCAGCACGAGCATTATTTAATATCAGGAATAATAAAGTCCTTACGAATTTAAATCAGTTATTTCCTTTGTTAGTAGAGAAATTTGATGATTTTCTGATTAAACTCAAACTGAATGAACGTGTGGTGCAAACAGTCATTGAGGAGCTTTATCTTCGGGTACATTTTTTTTCTACCGCCATAGCCAATAAGCCAGCCGTACTTATTCTTGTTGAGGACATGACTAATGTTACTCAACAAGCACAGCAACTTAAATTGGCTTCATTAGGCCGTTTTTCAGCAAGTATTGCTCATGAATTGCGTAATCCTTTGGGGGCTATTGCGCATGCGGCTCAATTGTTAGGTGATGAAAAGGGGATGAGTCAAGAGGATATTAGATTAAAACAATTAATTATTAACAACTGTGAACGTATGAATGGCGTTATTAAGAATGTGCTACAACTTACCAGACGTCAGCAATCCCAGCCGCAAGTTAATGAGATGGGAGCATTTTTAGAGCAGTTCAAACAACACTTTTGTCATAATAATCATTGCAATTTTATTATTAAATTACCTAAAGACAAGAAGTTATCTGTAGTCTTTGATAAAAGCCAACTGGAGCAAATCTTAGTTATCTTATGTGACAATGCGATGCAACATGGTCGAGATGAAGAAGGAAATGTTTGTATAGCCATTACTGTGACATCATCAGATTATAAAACCATAGTCACTATCAGCGACTCTGGGAAAGGTATTCCTATTGAACATCGAGATAATATCTTCGAACCTTTTTTTACGACATTAAGAACTGGGACAGGAATGGGATTGTTTCTTGCCAGAGATTTATGTGAAATTAATCAAGCAAGGTTAAATTTAATTGACTCTAGCAAAGGGAGTTGTTTTGCTATTACCTTAAACTCTTTGGATAAAGTATTAATATGACCATAAGTAATGTACTCATTATAGACGATGAACCAGATATTCGTGAACTATTCATGTTGACTTTGTCGCGCATGGGATTGTCTTGTGATATCGCAGTTGATTTTAAACAGGGCATAGAACACATCAAACAAAATAATTATTCTCTTGTTTTAACGGACATGCGTCTACCTGATGGAGATGGTATTGAAATTGTCAAATTTATACAAAAGTTCAAACCCCAACTTCCTGTCGCTGTAATTACTGCTTATGGTAACGTAGAGGGGGCTGTAAATACTCTAAAAGCAGGGGCTTTTGATTATGTGTCTAAACCCATTGATTTGATCATGCTGAAGGAGCTTGTTAAAACTGCTTTAGCTATGAAGAATGTCACCCAAGAAGATGATCATGAGCTACTTGTTGGGGAAAGTCTAGTCAT
>DAIAOV010000098.1 GCA_027437055.1 Legionella sp.
AATTAATTTATCTATGCTATAGTGCTATTAGAGACTAATAATAGACCTCTTGTCTAACTGCAGCTTTTGCTCGACAGCTGCGTTATAAGTATTTCTCTGGTGCTCATTTACTCGCATGTAAACTCCGCTCCTCGAAACACTTATGCCTTGCGCTCATGCAAAATCTGCTCGTTATGCAAGAGGTCTAATAAGAACAATCTATTTAAAGGAGTGTCTCAATATGGTTAGGGAGTATGTCGGGGTGAACACTCGTTTTCTTCGAAGAGAAGAACGATTAATGATTTCAGAAGAAAGTGAAATGCCACTTGTTATTGAGGCTGAGGAAGCGAAGGATCTAAGCTTTTTACAGCAATTTCTAGCATCTAATTCCCAAAAAATAATAGAAGATATAGCAACCTATGGTGCTGTTTTATTAAGGGGATTTGACGTGAATTCGGATAGCGATTTTGAAAATACAGTGTTAAAAATTCAAGGATTTAAAGGCATCAGTGAAGCCTTTATGTCAGACGAAGGAAGAACTCATGCTGGTGATTTAAAGTATGTGTTATATACCAATGCGATATATAAGACTGGGGGTACTTTATATCTTGGTGGCTTTCATAGTGAAAATTATTACAGTGCTGATGTGCCTAGTTTTATTTGCTTTTGTTGTTTGCAACCCTCTCTTCTTGGAGGCGAGACCGGTATGATTAACATGGAAAAAATCTATGCTCATTTGAGCAATGAATTGAAGGCTAAACTAGAAACCAATACATTTTTCGTATCCAAATGGCTGCTTTCTGAAGTTGAGAAACGTTATCAAATCTCCAGGGAAACCATAATAAAAATTTGTAATCGTTTTGATCTTCCTATTATCGGGGAAGGAGAAGAGCAGTTTGTACTCATGTACAAACCCAATATTTTTGAACATCCTTTGACTAAAAAGAAATCATTACAAATCAATTTATTTGAAATCGCCGGCCTTAATGAAGAAATGCGACGTTGTTTTATGAATGATTATCAAGGGAAAACATGGTTTTGGCATCGATTTGTATGGCGATTACCGACCTTTGTGCTAAAGATCTTAGAGTACATTTATATGATTTTTGCTTCTTTATTTTATTCTCCAAAAAATGCGATCAAAAATTTAAGTACGAAGATTAATACGCTTATAGCCTCTATGAAAAAGAATAAAGTACCTTCTTTTAACAAGACTCGAGTAGGAAGCTGTTTTACCAAACAAGATATTAAAGAGTTGGCCAAACTAATACGAGCCTATTATTCATCCTGTTTATGGAAAAAGGGGGATATTTTGTTAGTTGATAATAAAAAAGTGATGCATGCAGGTATGCCAGGAGCTGGGCCGCGATTGGTAAGAGCTATGATTTTTAACCCCTTAGCAATGAATTATTCTTCAATGGAATCAGGTTCCATCGATTGCAGCGAAAGAACAACTGAAAGTATTGGTTTTTATATGGCATCGGGCCAAGTCGACAGTAATGTTAATAGACCTCTTGCATAACCTGCATCTTTTGCCTTATTGCAGCGTTGTAAGCGTTTCTCTGGTGCTTATTTATTTTATGTAAACTCCGCTCCTCGAAACGCTTATGCGTTGCACTAAAACAAAATATACAGGTGATGCAAGAGGTCTAATATTTAAATGGTGTCGAAATTTAATTTCAATTGCTAACTGGCAGCTACCAGCCTCCTTGATAAGGGCGATGTTTTTTCATTTGGCTCAAATTTTCTCCCCTATGATAATGAAGCTTGGCAGCGTTTTGTTTCCCATCCCAAAACGAATGATAATCAATGGCGAAGACACGTTTTAATTGTCCATTTTCTTGTTGTTTGTAAAGATTTAGCCCTCCACCGCCGTGGCGGTATAATTCTAGGGCGGCTTTGTAATTTCCTTTGCGTATCAAGCCGTAGGATGCTATAGCAATTCCTAAAGCACCGAGTGGCTTGCTCCAGGTATTACGGTCTTCGTGAGGGGATTGTGCTATGGCGTTATCCATGGTTCAGAATTTTATTAATAGATCATAGGAACCATATTAACAGCATTTTAAGAGTTGGCTATTTAAATTTGGTTCCACCGGCATTTCAGAGAGCTTGGTGTCCTCTTGCTTTAATGGAGACGAATAATTAGCAACATTATCTTCTTGTCTAGATAATACTGTTTTACATCCATCTAATTTAGAAGAGAGTTTACTCAAAGGAATAAATGAATCTTCTTCTTTATCCTCAAATTCCCACGGAAATGCAGGTAAAGGTTGTATCGGATTATTCTTGTCGTTTATCATATCTATAATTAAGTTGGTTAATTTAAATAGAAGAACGAATCCACCTACGATCACGGTTGAGCCTGCTAAGGCTAACAGCGATGCTGGTCCTAGGGCTAAACCTAATGTTGTTAGGGCAACGGTGAAAAGTATTACTGCTGCTAACACAAAAAAGCCCAAAGTCATTACGGCACGTGGATTACGTCTGAAAATATTGGGGCGTGTAATCCGAGCATTTAACATCGCCTCTTCATATCTAGGGTCTAGCAAAGCCCCAGTGGTTAGTGTGGATGCATTAGCGAGGAAAAAGTTGAGTCCACGACCAAAATTTACTTTAGTATTTTGACTATGAGCTCGTTTAATTTCACCTTGAGCTAGTTCTGCTAATTGTTTGTTAAGTGATTCTAAGTCTGGAGAGTTTGCACCAGCAGTAGCAATTTTTTGTGCTGTTACAGTAGCGGCGATAAGACCTGCATTTAAGGCACGGAAATAGGGAACAGCTGCAGCAGCATCTCCAACTAAATAAACTCGTTTTTCATTAATTTCTTTAGCGAAACACTCGCTCTGATAGACGCTAAGAGCAACACCATTTATTTTTTCGCTATCTTCAATAATGTTTTCATTTAATGCGGCCCTTCTTAATGATAACCAAGGCCTAATGGTGTTTAATAGTTTTCTCATGTTGTTTGTTGTAGGGTGTAGATCAGATAATTTTGCATTGGGAGTTTCTCTGATTTCTTTATAAGTCGCCTCATCAACAAATATAAATAATGAAACTGGAGTGACGCCATCTTTTTCTTTACCTACATTTTCTGAAACAAGATGGGGAACTTGTCCTAAAGCAGGGCCATAAACGAGGTTAGATAAACGTGAAACTGTCTCTTTAGCTTTATACTTAATTTCAACAATATATTGCAGATTAGTATCCACAATTTTTTTGTCATCAAATAGTTGTTTTCTTACTGCACTGTGAGCTCCATCGGCACCTATAATGGTATGGGCTGTAGGATATTGATTAAATAACTCTTTACTGTCGGTAACTTTTACACCCGTCTCTATTTTTATATTCAATTCTTGGGCGATCTTTAAAAAAGTTGATTCAATCTCCGATGTTGGGACAAAACCATTGAGTTTTCTGACGGCCTCATATGATTTATAAGTATTTGAATTAACTAATGATTCTTCTTCAAGCTTAAGTATGTGGTGGCGTGTGTATTCGTTATTGCGGTCTAAAATTTTTATCTTTAATGCGGGATTAAGTAACTTCATTTCAATGGCAGTAAATAATCCTACGGGGCCTGCTCCAACAATAACAACATCCGGATTCATAAAGTGATTACTCGCTTATTATGGTGATGAAACATTGTACCTTAAGGTTATTTATTGGTCAATGTGGGTGTGTTATTAATCTTGCCCCTAAACTTAATTCACGTTAATCTTCAAATGGATAGAGTACATTTATTAGTGAGCACTACGTTTATTATTAGGAGAATTATTAAATGGATGAGCCTGCATCAGAGAAAGAGACAATTTCAATAAAAAATTGTTCTCATAGATGGCGGTCGATATTCTCTATAGTGTTAGTTATTGTACTACTTGCCGGGTTACACAAGCGTTGACAACACTTCGTGAAGAGCCTAAAGATAAAGTTGCTAGTCAACAATTAGTTGATATCAGTTGGTCTGGCCTTAACAATAAAGTGAGATTGATTTCTCCTGTAATTATGGGACCAGCCTGTGTTAGTTGTCATAATGCAAATCCTAACAGTCCTAAGCGTGATTGGCAGGTAGGTGATGTACGTGGAATTCAAGAAATCAGTATTACTAGGCCTTTTGGAATGAATTTATTTTCATTTAAATACTTATTGAGCTATTTTATTTTGGTTGCGGCCATTGGTATTACATTTATTATCATGCAAAGGCGTCAGTCACGAGAGTTAGTTGCTTTGAACCAAGAGCTTGAGGTCGGTAATGAATTCCTGGCTTCTATATCAGCAAAAATTTCCCGATATTTAGCACCACAAGTCTACAAGAGTATATTTACAGGTAAAACTGATGCAACCATTCATACAGAGCGTCACAAGCTGACTATCTTTTTTTCCGATATTAGGGATTTTACTGCAATTACTGAAGAGCTTCAGCCAGAGGAGATCACCTATCTATTAAATGAATACTTGACTGAAATGTCTAATATTGCTTTAAAACATGGAGGTACCGTAGACAAATTTATAGGTGATGCTATTTTAGTCTTTTTCGGCAATCCTGAAACAAAAGGAGTTGCTGAGGATGCTAAATGTTGCTTGCGTATGGCGGTTGAAATGCAACATAGAATTGCAGAGTTACAAAATAAATGGCGTAATGTTGGTATTGAACATCCTTTTGAAGTGAGGATGGGTATCAATACAGGATTTTGTAATGTAGGTAATTTTGGTAGTGATACGCGAATGGATTATACCATTATTGGGGCTGAAGCAAATCTTGCGGCACGATTGCAATCCTATGCTGAATCTGGAGCCTTAGTGATGAGTTACGAAACGTATATGTTGGTTCACGACATAGCTTCTGCTCATCCTCTTTCTCCTATTACAATGAAAGGAGTGAGCCGCAAAGTGGTTCCTTATGTTTTTGATAAATTTATTGATAATTAAGAGTAACGCCTAGCGAAGGAACGTGAACGTTTAATGGCGTTCTCAATAACCTCGGGAACAATCCGAGCCGAGACCGTTAGGGAGCGGATGTTGACTTAGGTTAACCGCTTGCTGACGCGCGCGGCTCGGATCGCGCAGCTTAAGTTCACTCCATTGCGTGAACAGTTACCCTACGCTTTAATCCTCATTTTCATCAACCATAGTATCAATGAGTGGTATTTTGAAGGGAATAGTACAGACAAAAGTTGTCCCTTTGGCCAGAGTACTAGATAACTCAATCTCACCGCCTAGGTCATTCATTAATTGTTTGACTATATGCAATCCTAGACCCGCTCCAAGATATTTATTCTGATTAGCAGGATGAATTCGATAAAACTTTTCATAAATAAGAGATTGCTTTTCTGCTGGAATTCCTATGCCTGTATCAATCACTATTAATTGTAAAATAAGATTTTTTTCGTCAATTATTTTGCCTAATTTGACTTGAATTGAAACTGACCCTTTAGAGGTAAAACGAATAGCATTACTAACAAGATTGAGTAAAATACGGCGGAGTTTATAGGGATCACCAATGAATACTGATGGTAAATCGTCAGGATAATCCGCGTTTAATTTCAGCTTTTTGGCGATCGCCGCTGCTTGTTGCATCACTACTATTTTTTCAATCAATTTTTTTAGATCGAATTTTTTTTCAAGTATCGCGCTATATTCTGCTTGATAACGGGAAAAATCGATAATGTCATTTAGCAAATCAAGGAATTCTTTAGCAGAGCCATATGTGAGTTCCAATAGTTCTTTTTTTTCAGGTTCAATTTCTGCTTCTGCTAACATCTGAACTATGCTGTATATGCCACTAAAAGGAGTACGTAGTTGATGTTCCATATTACGTAGGAACTCAGATTTAGATCGATTCGCTGTTTCTGCAGCAATTTGAGCGAGATACAGGTCTTGTTCGATTTTTTTACGATCAGTGATATCAAAAGAAACCCCTAATATTCCTATGACTTCTCTTTGTTTATTATACAAGGGGGCTTTTTTGGATAAGAAGATAGATAGCTGATCCGAATTAGCTAGTTGTGACGCTTCTTCTGTCGTTATGATCTCTTTATTATTGATTACAGCCAGATCTGATTCTCTGAGAATATCGGCTTCATGATGCCAAGGCATTTCATAATCTGTTTTACCTATCATTTCTTTAGGTGATGAAAAACCAGCTGATCTCGCCTGGGCTAAATTGCAGCCTTGATAGACCGAGTTTTTATTTTTCCAATACACATGTCCAGGTAAGTTTTCAATAATGTTTGCCAGTGTTTGTTCCGCTTTTTCTTTTTCAAGACGAATTTTTTCTTCTGCATTTTTTCTTGCGGTTATGTTGATTGAGATACCACCTATACCACTAATTTCGCCCTGTTTGTTTTTTATAGGGATTTTTTGTGTTAGATAGACTTGATGGGTTCCACTAATATCTATTCCTTCCTCTTCAAAAATACAAGGAGCTTTTTTAAAAACGACTTCCAAATCATTTTTTCTAATTTTATCGGCCGTTTTTTTGGGAAAAAAATCATAATCAGTTTTGCCTACAATTTGTTCTGGAGACGACAAACCTATATTTTTGGCTTGCAGCAAATTACAATGTAAGTATTCAAATTTTAGGTTTTTCCAATAAAGATGTACTGGAATAGTTTCAAAAAGTTGTTTGTATAAATCGTTCTGATTTAAATTTGAACAGTCCTTGCTTGCCATAAACGTGCCTTTTACCATTATTTCTATGAGTTAACTATTTGATAGGCTTCTAATAGAGGCCCTGAGTAATTTTTTTTCAATTGTTCAATTTCCTCATTTACGGTACTACTGTATATATGCCTTAAAAAAAACAACGATGGATTATGCTTAGAACATCCCGAATCTAAGGCGAATTGTTGCATATTAAGTAAATTATGTTCATGCATTTTTATGTTTTCCATATCATCATTCGATTCCATAAGTTGGAATGGATTGTTTCTTAGAGCTTCCAATTTTTTTCCAGAATACTGAGGATGGCTGGCTGTGTTTGCCAAAATCAATTTTAATGGAGTTTGTCGTAATACACGATCAATATATTCATGTGGTGACTCAAAGGGACTATCTTCTTGATAATGCACTTCACCAGACACTACCATACAATGCTGCAAAAGGTAATTTTCCTTTGGAACAAGAATTAATTCATTGCCATTTTTTGTTTTTGTTAGTAAAAAATAGATTACCTTATTGTTGTCTCGATGCTTTTTTTGTTCTGTTAGCTGATGAGTAACAAACAGTATAGGTAGTTGCTCTTTAATACTATGATACAGGATAACTTCACTCACTGTGTAGCAGGGAAGTACCGCTCTGTCTTCGTCTGCAATTCTATACAAAGCAGGTAGAATATTCATAAAACCATATCGAGTAGGTAATTCATGTGCAATTTTTATTATAAAATTACATCCTGAAGTGCAAACAAGTTGTTGGTATTTATGAGTCAATCGCTTTGAACGGTATCTGGAAATATGAAATTCTCTACTGATATACTCCAGATTAATGGCAACAGGTATTTTATTTTCTCTAATATTAAAATGAGATAAAAAACAACAGACTATTATAAAAATAAAATCATCATGTAAAGGAATTAAAAGGTTCTGTCTTGCGAAGAAATCATTAATGTTTTCTTTACTGTCAAGGTTTTTGTTATAAGTTTTCGAATGCTGAATTGCATTTTCCCATTCAAAAATAACGTGCTCTAGTTGCTCTTTATACTTATGAAATAGTTCTATTTCTTGAGAAAATTGACTCCTGGTTACTGGAGAGTGTAGCCATTTTTTTGCAAGATTAAGGATTTTATAAGCTCTGATTTGACATAGATTTTCTCCTACTTGAGCATCAAATAACATTAATTTACCTGCTAAAAAAAGCTCCATAGCGTTAATAGAGAAATCGATAATTGATTTAATAAAATATAGGTCATCTAGTTTTTGATGCTTATTTATCAATTGAGCATTTACAGAATAAGGGAGCAAAGAAAGAATATTATGTTCCTCATCATGAATATCAATAAATTTGTTCATAATATCCCTTATTATCAACGATTCTTGATATGCTTATAGTAAACAATCAAACATGAGACACAGCCACAAGTGATGAGACTTAATAAGTATCCTCCAGCAAGAAGATAATCTTTTTCTAACAATCCATGTAGCATGGTAAACAGCTGAATGATATTAAATCCAACAAATGTAATTAAAGAGACACCTAAAGCGGACTGTTTTTTGAGTAAAGTGACTATTTGTGGAATAAATAACGCTGCGTTTGCCAATAGGCTAATTGAAAAACCATATTGCACAACATATTCTGTTAGTGACATGCTTACCTCATATTGTGTAGTGATGCGATTATATTATTCCAACTGTTCAAAATATATATTTTGAAACAATATTATTAATATAGCAGCATTATGGCTATTCGGATTTCTTTTAAATTTGTTAAAAAATAAAAAATTGTTTAGTCAAGACTGTTTTTTTATTATTTTTTTGTTATCATTTCATTTCGCATCGCTCTATGCATTCTTTTTTTCCTGTGGATATCTTTATATCTTCAATCCAGAACTTAGTTTTACTTCAACCTTTATCTTTATTAAAAACCTTACCCCATATGGTTTTTTCGATTTATTTTTATTGTTTAGTCATCAATAACTTATCCCCATTTTCTGTGGATAACTCTGTGAATACAGTATGACAATTCACTAAAATCCAATAGTTAGAGAAGCGGTTATTCTTTTACCTAGGTGCCTTAATCTCAGAGTTTTGCCCTATAATTTTAGGTGTGGTTATAATTGATAAAAACTAGAGTGATACATGACGAATAAAAAAGAAGAATACACTCCCATTAATATAGAAACTTTAATCTTAGTTGCAGTTTGGGAATCGCCTGCCATTTTTCAAGGCTCTTTTAATATTATTGATAAAAAAAGCCATATGGAGCACTTAATATTTTTTAGGTGTGAATGTGAGAAAGCTACAAAAACAGAGATTCTTGAGGATGACTTTTCCCCTTACGATTATCAGTTAACTCATTTATATCGGATTGTGGAACAAGGACAGTGTGAATTTTTGCCATATTTGACTGATGATGCCTTATATCTGTTGAAATACGCTCTTTATGTCTCTTTAACTCAAATGATAAGAAATGATAAATATGATCTACCTTATATGGATGAAGTAGCTCTTGTTATTATTAGTGAAAGAGTAGAAAAAGTATTAAAAGAGGGGCAAAATACTCAAGATGATGCTTATTTGGGCTTTGCTGTTGCCATGGATTTTAATCCTTCGGAATCACTAGGGGAAGCTGCTGTTACTTCTTTACTTGCAGGGGTATTGTTTAGTAATTGTTGAGTTGAATCTCATTTTTTATAAATAAATAATATGAGGAATAAATATGTCTAAGTTTTTTGATGTAGGCAATCGAGTTTTACATACGGTTGCAAGCTATGCCGGTGCTGTAAAATACGCTAATTCTGGAGTAAATGGAGTAAAGGTAAATGAGATAAGTTCAGATGTGCTTCCTGAAGAACCAATGAGATTAAGACGTCAAAATGCGGGCTTTTTTCATAAACAAGCCTTTTCTATAGCAGATAGACAAATCTATGCTGGAAACTTTGATCTTCGACACCAGAGTAATGCTGATTTGGTTGAAGTAGCTAATACAGTAACATACAGATAATAAATTGTAGTCGGGCAACAAATTGCCCGACAAATGTTCCTACAATGACTCAATACGAGTTTGATGTTCCAACAGTTTTTCCTTAGCTTGTAGCGCCTGAGCCAATTTTTCCTGCTCCTTAGCTATAATTTCTGCCGGTGCTTTATCAGTAAATTTAGGGTTACTTAACTTGCCTTGGGCGAGACTAATGTCTTTATCCAATTTAGCAACTTCTTTAGCTAATCGAGAAAGCTCCGCTTCTTTATCTATTAGATCAGCCATTGGAATTAATAATTCTATTTCTCCTAATACAGCTGTTGCAGAAGCTGGTGCTTTTTCATCAGCACTTAAGTAATTTATTTCCTTTATTTTGCTCATAACAGTTAATATCTGTTGATACTTCTCAATGCGTTTTTTGAGAGTGGGGGAGCAATTGCGAATGCATAAAGGAATAAGTTTAGATGGAGCAATAGACATTTCACTGCGTATTGTTCTTATTGCCTGAATGGCCGCTTTTAACCAATCTAATTCTTCTTCAATAATATCATTAATAAATTCTTTATCTACCTGAGGATAAGAACTTAACATGATACTAATCCCATTTTCATTAGTGAATTTTGTCGTTCTTTGCCAAATTTCTTCGGTAATAAAAGGCATTAATGGATGCAAGAGTTTTAATATCTGATCCAGAACCTGAAGTAATGTTCTGCGTGTTCCTCTTTTCAGAGCCGCGAGAGCATGTTCATCTTGTAGTACTGGTTTGGATAGTTCAAGATACCAATCACAATATTCATGCCATACGAACTCATATAGAGTATTCGCTAACAAATCGAATCTATAGGTTTCGAAATAATGATGTACTTTACCTATAGTATGTTGTAATCGGGATAATATCCATTGATCTGCTGGGCTGTATTGGAAGGCGCCATCACCGAAATCAACGCGTTCTTCATCAGTATTGAGCATGACATAACGAGCTGCATTCCATAATTTATTACAAAAATTCCTATAACCTTCGACACGGCCTACATCAAAGCGAACATTACGTCCAGTGGATGCCAGAGAGCAATAAGTGAAACGTAATGCGTCTGTTCCATAGGCATTAATTCCGTTGGGGAACTCTTTTTCTGTAGCCTTAATAATTTTATTACGTACTGATTCCAGCATTAAATTGGACGTACGTTTAGCCAGCAATGATTCCAGATCAATCCCGTCGATTATGTCCAAAGGATCAAGTACGTTTCCTTTAGACTTAGACATTTTATGTCCTTCACTATCACGAATTAATCCAGTAATGAATACATCCTTAAATGGAACTTTTCCAGTGAATTTCAAACCCATCATAATCATACGGGCAACCCAAAAGAAGATAATATCGAAACCAGTAACCAGAACTGAGGTAGGATAAAATTGGTCGAGCTCAGGAGTACGCTCTGGCCAACCCAAAGTTGAAAAAGGCCACAGTGCAGAGGAGAACCAAGTATCTAGAACATCTTCATCTTGTTTTAATGGCGTTGCTGCGTCAATTTTGTATTTAAAACGAACGTCATTTTCACTATAACCCACATAGATGTTGCCTTGGCTATCGTACCAAGCGGGAATTCTATGTCCCCACCACAACTGGCGGCTAATGCACCAGTCTTCTATATTCTCCATCCATTGAAAATAGGTTTTGGTCCAGTTTTCTGGAATAAAACGGATTTCGCCTTTCTCAACGGCAGCAATAGCTGGCTCGGCTAAAGGCTTTATTTTGACATACCATTGATCAGTTAATAACGGTTCAATGATAACGTTAGATTTCTCACCACGAGGCACTTTTAATTTATGTGGTTCTGTTTTAGTGAGAAGTCCTTCTTTTTCTAAATCTTGGATTATTTGCTCTCTGGCAACAAACCTATCCATACCTTGGTACTTTAATGGGGCATTTTTATTGAGTGTTGCTTTTTTGTTTAA
>DAIAOV010000099.1 GCA_027437055.1 Legionella sp.
GTGAATTTTCGTTAATAGATATATCTGGGATGATTGAGTCATCGTTCTGAACGACCGTTTGGTCTTGCTTAAGATCTTTCATGATTTACTCCCTGTAAATCTATATTCACTTATCCTGTAAGTATAGTAGATTTACGCCGCATGCTCATTATTTGAGCAAATATAAAAGAGGAGTGCACTTAAAAAACTCACTAATACCGCTATCCGCCTGATGCATGTTGAATAAACAAACGTTTCAGTGGGGTAATACTATTGCAAATACTTAACCCCAAACCACGCGCAGCAGTAATTGGACTAAAAGAATAACCGAATAATCGTTTAAATCCTTCCATAAGCATTATAATCTGCCATACCTCATTCTTGCGTTCTCGTTGGTAAGCACCCAGAATTTTCTTGGATACTAAAGTATCCTTCGCACTATCCATACAATGAAGCCAACTACGCACATCCGCCAAGCCCACATTCAATCCCAGACCAGCCAATGGGTGAATGGTGTGAGCGGCATCGCCAAGTAATAGCCAACGATGACCAACATACTGTTTTACATGCCTCATCTGTAATGGAAATTGATGTCGGGCACTGACTAAGCGAACTTGGCCTAGACGTTTGGCGAATGCTTGGGTCAGCAGAGCGTTAAACTCTTCTGGTTCAAGAGCCATAAGACTTTGAACTTTTTTGGGCTCAGTAGACCAAACAATAGAACAATGGTTCGGATCGGATAGCGGTAAAAAAGCCAAGGGGCCATCTGGATTAAATACTTGATACGCCGTATGTTGATGTTCCTTTTCTGTGGCAACTGTTGCTACCAGGGCGTTCTGATTATATGGCCAGGTTGTTAGTTCAATGTTGAGTTTTTTTCGTGTAGGCGAGTTAGCCCCATCGGCAATCATTAAAAGCCGCCCCTGCCAAACTCGTTCTTGGCCGCTTAACTTAATCTCTTCTTCCAGAACAAGCACTTCATCAACAAAATGATGAGGAAATAAACTAATGGTAGGCTCATCAAAGATCTGTTGTAACAACGCTTGTTTTAATATGGGCTCTTCAATGATGTTACCTAAATTAGGGGCGGCAATAGCGCGTGAATCAAAATCAATATGTGCCCCATTAACTCCATCCCAGACATACATTTTCTCATAGGGAGAAACACGAGATGAATCTAAGTGCTGCCATACATCGAGATCTAATAGCAAATTTTGCGATGCTTTATTAATCGCATAAACTCGTGGATCGGTTACGGAGCTGTCAATTTTTAAAGCGCCATGGTCGATTAGCGCAACGGTATACTCACGCTTTGCCATAGCGAGAGCCGCAGTTAGACCAACAATACCGCCCCCGACTATCAGGACATCAAAATGTTGACTCATCTTATCTCCGGTGTACTCAAAACTTTAAAGTTCAAAAGTCGTTCGACTACCTCTTTAAGGTTAAAGCAATGTCACATACTAAATCTGGAATAAATCCACCAAACCCTTGAGTGTAGCGAGCCAAACAATTTTTCAGCATAGGAATATTATCAAACGCAACCAAACCAATATTACGCGCCAATCCCATACCAGGTAAATGACTAGTAAAAATCTCAATTAAACCATCAGTTAAATGGGTAATGGCCTGTTGATCGTGCCGCCTTAATTGAGAATAATGTCGTAACATCTCTTCATTTAAACCATATTCATTAATGCATTGTGCTAAGGTGGCAGCGTCTCTCAACCCCAGATTAAAACCTTGTCCTGCTACTGGATGCAAGGTATGAGCCGCATTTCCCAGAAAAACTACAGGCCATTTTGTTTGTTGTGGCATCAGAACTTGTTTTAAAGGATAACAGTGCCGTTTTCCAACTTTTACAAAGCGTCCCAAGCGATAACCAAAAGCACGTTGTAGTTCTTTTAGAAATACAGCATCGGACAATGCCATTGCTTGTTCTGCATGGCCAGGCGTCATTGCCCAAACTAAGGACATACGATTATCAGTCATGGGCAAGAGCGCTAAAGGACCTTGTGAAGTGAAACGCTCATACGCTCTATGCTCATGGGGTCTGGCTAGACCAATATTAGCCACGATGCCTTGTTGATTGTAGCATTTAATTTTAGCCGGTAAACGACATAATCGACGTACAGCGGATTCAGCTCCATCTGCTGCGACAATTAATTGCGCGGCAATACGTAGCTCTCCAGAATCAGTAGTCACCGTTGCTGTTTTAGTAGCAAGATCTAAAGAGGTTACGGTCGCAGGAGCTAGCAGTTGCTTTACCGTCAATAACTGTTGCAACGCCTTATTGATGTGTTGCATTTCAACTACATAACCCAAAGGATGTGATCTATTGCCTTGTAAACGCGACGTGCCAAAACGATGCTGTTCGGAGACATGAATCATGTCAATCGCCGTAGCATGTTCATTAAGAATATTCCACATTCCTAGTTGATTTAAAATGCGCTGACTTGCTGGCGACAATGCCAAAGAACGCGCATCAAAATCAGGATTCACTTTGTCAGAAAATGTCCTGGCCTCAACTAATAAAGTGCTAAATCCTAAGCCTTGTAATGCCAGCATTAGAGTAGCACCCGTTAAACCACCACCAACAATTAATATATCAACCTGTTGTTCAGCCACGCATTAAAGCCTCAATGTCATCAACATATACTGGTAAAGCAGAGGTTAATACTTCATTCGCTGTTTCAGTCACTAAAACATCATCCTCTATCCGCACACCAATACCCCACCAACGTTTGTCCACTCCATCCATACCCGAGCTGATGTACAATCCTGGCTCTACCGTTAATACCATGCCAGGCTGCAAGGACCGCCATTCACCATTAACTCTATAACTACCAGCATCATGGACATCTAAACCTAGCCAATGCCCAGAATTATGCATATAAAAAGGCTTATACGCTTCTTTGGCGATAAGATCAGCGACAGTACCCTTTAGAATTCCCAACTCACACAAACCTTCCGTTAAGATCTGAATCATAACTTGCTGTATGCGATTCCAAGCCAGGCCCGGTTTAATCACAGCAATACCAGCCCTTTGTGCTTTAAGAACCAGCTCATAAATGCATCTTTGTTCTGCACTGAACGTACCGTTAACTGGGAACGTTCGAGTAATATCTGCAGCATAATTACCATATTCACCACCAGCATCAATAAGAACTAAGTCTCCTCGACGCAAGGGTTGATTGTTCTCGGTATAATGAAGAATACAGGCATTCTCCCCACTACCAACTATTGGATCGTAGGCCACACTGCGACAGCCTTGCCGGCTAAACTCATAAGTCAATTCTGCTTCAAGCTGATACTCATATTCCATATGCTGGCACAGCCGCATAGCCCGTTTATGAGCCTCTACAGAAATACGAGCAGCCTGGCGCAGCAAATCTACCTCTGCATCACTTTTAAACAGGCGCATTTCGCCGAGAATAGGCTCTAAATCACTTAAAGACCCGGGCGCCTTCACGCCTCTGCGCACCTGGGCTTTTAACCCATTTAGGCAATCAACTATCTGTTGCTCTAATTCTTTATGACGGCCAAAAGCATAGTAGATCGTTGACTTTCCAGCTAATAATTTTGGCAACTCATCAGTAATAGTACTTAAAGGAAAAGCTTGGTTCATATGCAATTCTTTGATTGCACCGTCTTGTCCTAAACGCTTCCCGGTCCACTGTTCTTCAGCAGGATTACGTGGACGATTAAACAAAATACTTCGCACTTCTTTATCGTTAATCAGCACTAATAACGCATCAGGTTCGTTAAAACCCGTCAGATAGTAAAAATTACTATCTTGACGAAAACGATAATGAGAGTCGCCATTACGTAATAATTCATGTCCAGCAGGGATAAGAGCCACACTATTAGCTGGCAACTGTTCCGCCAATTTTTTACGTCTTGCTTGAAATTCTTTTTGTGTAATCATGTCAACATCCTTTTAGATCAATGTGTCGTTTCAGAACCGCCAATTTTTCTTTTATGCATTACTAAATCACTATGCAAACGAATTACTGCCATACGAGCATACTCACTGACTTCCATTAATGCTCGTTCATCTTCCTCATCTACATCTAAAGAATCACAATCTAATTCGGCAAACTCCATCAGATGCTGCATCGCATCTTGCGCCTCTTCCTCATAGAATTGATCAACGCCAATACTTAACATCGATAATCCGTGAATAAATCCTTTACACCACTCACTAAAAGCACGCGCTCTATCAATTAGAGGTAATTCATCGTCAGGCAATAACAGTTCAAATTCAAAATCAAAATTAGTAATTTGCTGTTGGCTAATAGAAAAAACGGCAAACAGGGCTAAAGTCGCAGTACGACTTAATTGATCTTTTTTATTGCCTGATAGAGCTCGCAAATACGCTTCTCCCTGACTGTCTGCTCCTGCACAAAGGTAACCACACATTATCCCATGCAATTCACTGGTTGAAACATCTAAAGCCAAAGTGGCTATAGATTCATTAAATTCATCATAATCAGGTAGATGTAATCGGTTATCTTCTGCGGACATAATTAACTCATATTTAAAAATGACTTATAATAACTGATTTACCGCCAGTCTTCACCTAATGGCATCAACTTAGAGTAAGTTGGGTAACAAACAGCCCCAACCTTCATTATTAATGCCATCATTCAAAAAATAACCTGCCACCATTTGCTGACATTTGACAAAATTGTTACTATCGTTGCTATGCGCCGTGTTAATGCAAAGGATAATAATGACTAATCTAAAATCCTGTAAAGTTAAAATATTAAATAAGACCTATGAAATTAAATGTCCAGAAGGGGAAGAAGCTAATTTGTTTCTTGCGGCCCAAAAGCTTAGTGAGCAAATGCAAAGTACTAAAAACAAGTTCAAAAAACTTGATGATTATAAAACGCTTTTACTCGCAGCTTTGGATATAAGTCACGAATTAATAATTTGTAAAAATGCTCAGGAGCACCAACGCTTCCAAGTCACCCAGTTTATTACTTCTTTAGAAAGTAAAATCAATAAAACGGTGGGAGGCAGTGAAGGGGATACGATTCCACAAACAGATTAATTAATGAACTTAAAAAAACCTATTCTCTTTATTCTAAATTTAAAAGGAATTATTGATGAGACGCCAATGGTACCTTGGTTTTGCTGTAATCTTAGCGGTATTGCTAGCTATTTTTATAATGCTACACGATATTAAATGGTTTGGGCTGTTTCTCATTCCCATTCTTATTTTATGGGCTTATGACTTACTACAAAAACAACATACGCTCTTACGTAATTTTCCTGTTATAGGACATCTACGTTATTTCCTGGAATTTATTCGTCCAGAGATTCAGCAATATTTTATTGCTACGGATGAAAGCGAGCTCCCCTTTAACAGAGAAATTCGCTCATTAATATACCAACGTGCTAAAAATGAACGCGATACTATTCCCTTCGGTACAGAGCGAGATATTTTAAGTATTGGTTATACCTGGGCATTACACTCTTTATCTCCTAAACACGCCTCTGAAGTAGAACGTCGAATTATGGTGGGTGGGCCTGATTGTAAAAAGCCTTATTCCGCATCCCGTTTAAATATTTCCGCGATGAGTTTTGGTTCTTTATCCGGAAAGGCCATCATGGCACTAAATAAAGGAGCTCAGCTTGGTGGTTTTGCGCATAATACGGGTGAAGGCGGATTAAGCCCTTATCACTTACAAGGTGGAGATATTATTTTCCAAATTGGTACCGCCTATTTTGGTTGTCGTGATAGTGAAGGTAATTTTAGTGAGCATGAGTTTCAAATTGAGGCCGCTCGCGAAGAAGTAAAAATGATAGAAATTAAACTGTCACAAGGAGCAAAACCGTCACACGGTGGTATTTTACCTGCAGCAAAATTGACCGAAGAAATAGCCCGAGTGAGAAAAGCCCCCATGGGTAAGGACGTGCTGTCCCCTATCGCTCATACAACCTTTGATACTCCTGTAGGCTTGCTGTATTTCGTAAAAAAATTACGTGACCTTTCTGGAGGTAAACCTGTAGGTTTTAAATTATGTCTTGGTCGTAGAGATGAATTCCTCGCTATTTGTAAGGCCATGCTTAAAACCAATATTCTACCCGATTTTATCACTGTAGATGGAGCCGAAGGTGGGACGGGTGCTGCTCCAGAAGAATATACCAATTTTATTGGTACCCCATTAGAAGCAGGATTAGTCTTCGTTCATAATGCGCTAATTGGTATTAATGTACGTGATAAAATACGAGTGATTTGCAGCGGTAAAGTAACTAATGGCTTTGATATGCTCAGAAATATTGCTCTTGGTGCAGATATGTGTAACGCCGCCAGGGCAATGATGATGGCAACAGGCTGTGTCCAATCTAAACAGTGTAACGCCAATACTTGCCCCACGGGGGTAGCAACACAAAATAAGCGTTTGCAATATGGCCTAGTTGTCGATAAAAAAAAAGTGCGCGTCGCGAACTTTCATAAAAACACTCTGAAGAGTTTTTATGAGATGGTTGGAGCATTGGGATTGAATAGCCCTAGCGATTTAAGACCGTATCATATCATGAGACGTGTCGCCATTGGCGAAGTCAAAACTTTAGATAAAATCTATACCTACTGCACCCCAGGCCAGTTTTTAGAAAATAATATCCCTGAAAAATATAAGATTTATTGGGAATTAGCTGATGCAGATAAATTTTAGTGCTGTAGGTTGGGTTAACGCAGCGTAACCCAACAATGATTAGCCCATGTAGCCCAGTTGGGTGCAACCAGGATCAAACATTGCGCCTCGCTCTCCCTGGTTGCAAGCAACTAGGCTACCGTTAAAGGGCACAAGATCAATTCCTTAGGTTGGCGCCATTGACCGTTCACAGGGCATGTTTCCCCTCAAGTTCATTTTTATGGATGAAAACCACTGATCATTTGTTCCTTACTCTCTTTTTCCTCAGCAGGAACAAGGGATTCTTTTGCTGAATTTTGAACAGTATTTCTCGACAAATCTGAATTATCCAATAAAGCACTTAATAGATCGTTTATGTCCTGCTTTTCCTCATTACTTATTTGCGCGCTTTGTTTGGTGGCATCTGAAACAAAAAAGCCTCCAACTTTAAACAACAAGCTAACCAATACTCCAGTACAACTTGACGTGACTCTACTAGAAATTGATATAGAGTCCTCATCGTAAAATTCGTCTTTTATCTTGTCAGAAGAGGGTGAATGATTATTTGAACGCATAAAAATCTATTTTTTGAACAAAAGTTCTTTTATTCTACAAAGCGCGTCTTATTTTTGTCAACCCGAGAATTAACGATTTAATTAAACTGCAATTAATAAAGCCCAACTACAAGGGGCTCTGTTTAAATGATGCAAAGTCAAGCCGCTTTTCTTTTGCTTAATAAAGCTAAGAACTGAGCAGCATCAACGGGGCGAGAAAAACAAAAGCCCTGGCCATAGACACATCCAAATTCTTGTAGGAGTGTTAAGGTCTCTTCGTCAATAACCCCATCTGCTATAACAGTAACCCCTAAAGTCTCTGCTAATTTAATAATTGCTTTGACAATTTTGACCTTTTTCGCATCATTTATCATATTCAAAACAAATGATTTTTCAATTTTGATGTCATCAATAGGAAAATTGAGCAGGTAAATAAAAGAGGAATAGCCACTACAAAAATCATCTATAGATAATTTGACGCCAATACTCGACAATTGCTCTAATACCTCTTTAGTGATTGCTTGATCAGTGAGACAAGCTCTTTCCGTAAATTCCAAATGTAAATATTCCGGGGCTATTTCATAATCACTCAGTAATTTTCTTATAAAAACAGGTAAATTCTTATCAGAAGTATCCTGAACTGATAAATTCACCGTCGCATAAATTTTAAAGCCTGCACCATGCCACGCAGCTAACTGCCTCATTACACCACGCAACATGAATGAGGTTAAATTATGAATTAAAGTAGTCCCTTCAATTAGGGGAACAAATTTTTCTGCACTGAGTAAGCCGAATTGAGGATGATCAAAACGTACAAGAGACTCCGCACCAATAATTTCTCCAGTAGTGAGATTCACTATGGGCTGAAAATAAATATCCAGCTCATTATTTTCTATGGCTCGTTTTAATTCACCCATAATAGCGCGATTTTGGGTCAGATCGTCTTCCATATCCGCTTGATAAATCATGTAGGGTAATCCCTGTTGTCTTGCATGATGCAACGCGATATTGGCATGGCTTATCAAGATCCCCTCTTCTTCGCCCTGTGTTGGATAAATAGCAATCCCTAGTGTAGTTGTTATATTTACTTCAACACCATCTATTAGCACTTGGGTGGTAGTTGACTGATGTAGTGCTGACAGCATCTCATTGGCATTAAAATCAGACTTCAACCTAGGTATCAATAAAGTAAATTCTTCGCCATGGAAACGTGCGACCGTACATAATCCCATGCAAGCCTCTAACATATAGGGCTCCATTAGTATGGACTTCAGCTTATCGGCAAATTGCTTTAATGCGTTATTCGCATTAAAAGTGCCAAAGTTATAACTAATATTTTTGAAATCATTAATTTCTATAATAACCACCGCTAATTGCCCCGTGGACCCCAGTTGATCTATTGCTGTAGTGACTAATTCATTAAACATTCGATTATTAGGTAATTTCGTTAGATTATCGTGATTACTCTCATATTTGAGTTTTAGCTCCAAATTACCACTTATTTTTAAAAACTCATCGGCGGTATCAGTTAAAATAGATTGTGCTTGAGTAACAATGCCTTCGCAAAAGGCCTGTCCCCAATAAACGAACATAAATGGAGTCAAATTTAGAATCCAGATTGCCGGATTTGATCTTTGAGCGGCGATAATACCATCTAAATCTATTCGCCCTGTCAATTGGTAAGAAACAATACAGCTGGCTATTATAATACTACCTACTGCAATAGCTAATCCCAGAAAGGTATATCTGTTCACATGATGTTTTAAAATGATAGCACTAGGTATAATTTTATTTTTAATGCTCATTAAGGATACTCATTCCCTTACCAAACGTCCCCATATTAGGCTTTAAGTTATTTCCTCAAAGCAACTAACGTCCCTTTGTATAAAAATGTGATGATTAACTTCAGTATAGTCTATGAATATAAGATTGCATTGCTCACAGCAGTTCTCTCTTGAAAACCATGTACCCAGACTAAAAGCCTTTCACAAACACGCATAAAGCCATCCTGGCACTCTCAGACGCCATCCATAGCGTCAAGACTGTGAGTTTACTCTCTTTGCAAAGATCGTAAGAAAAGGCGGAAATTGCTGTGCATTTATCAATTCCATAGCATTAAGAGGCTGACCAATGCTATAATTGAACTAACCCGATAGCGAGTGATTTTCGAACCAACACTCACAATCAGGGGAGCATCCTGAAATCGGCGTTGTGCAAGACCACCCTGTAGTGGGAAGCCTGAACCGATTCATTCGCCCCCCACTTGAACCTCAGGGTTCCAAATCTGTGTCTGTCGGGTTATATATTCAGTAACTGCTCTTTCAATAAGAGATATTCATCCCGTACTTTAGCAGCCAATTCAAATTCCATATTTTTTGCATGTAAGTACATTTGCTTCTCTAGAGTATTAATTTGCTTTACTAACTCCTGAGGAGACCAATGAGTGTGTTCAGGGACTTTTTCTGCCACAGCGGCTTTTCGTTTACCGATATAAGATCCTTCCATAATATCAGCTACCGATTTACTAATTCCTAAAGGCGTGATGTTGTGCTCCAAATTAAAAGCTTTTTGTTTTTCTCGTCTTCTGTTCGTTTCATCCAAAGCTCTTTTCATTGAGCCGGTAATTTTATCGGCGTAAAGAATAGCGCGACCTTTTACATTACGTGCGGCACGTCCTATAGTCTGAATTAAAGAACGATCCGAGCGTAAAAAACCTTCCTTATCAGCATCCAAAATAGCAACCAGCTCTACTTCTGGCATATCTAAACCTTCACGCAATAAATTAATACCTACCAAGACATCAAATTCACCCAAACGTAAATCACGAATGATTTCCATCCGCTCCACGGTATCCACATCAGAATGCAGATAACGCACTTTAATTTTATGTTCCATCAAGTAATCAGTTAAGTCCTCTGCCATTCGTTTAGTTAAAGTGGTGACAAGAACTCGCCCACCTTCTTTAATCACTAGATTGATTTCTGACATTAAATCATCAACCTGAGTTCTGACTGGCCTAATTTCTACCTCAGGATCAACTAAACCTGTAGGGCGCACAACCTGCTCTGCAACATTATCAGCATTATCTTGCTCATAAGGACCTGGAGTTGCAGAAATATAAATCGTTTGCGGTGAACGCTCCTCAAACTCTTCAAACCGTAAGGGTCTATTGTCTAAGGCAGAAGGCAACCGAAAACCATAATGCACTAAGGTTTCTTTGCGCGACCTATCCCCTCGATACATCCCCCCTATTTGCGGCACGGTTACATGAGACTCATCAATAATTAATAAGGATTCAGGAGGCAAATAATCAAAAAGAGTAGGCGGAGGTTCTCCAGGACCACGACCAGACAAATAACGCGAATAATTTTCAATACCAGAACAATAGCCTAATTCTAACATCATCTCGATATCAAAATAGGTCCGTTGTTCCAAACGTTGGGCCTCTACTAGTTTGTTTTGCGCATTAAATTCAGCCAGTCTTTCCTGTAATTCCACTTTAACCAAATCTACCGTCTCTAGAATACGCTCGCGCGGAGTAACATAATGAGTTTTAGGGAAAATAGTGATACGCGGAAGACGTTGAATAATTTCCCCTGTCAACGGATCAAAGCGGGCGATATTTTCAATTTCTTCATCAAATAACTCAACGCGTATGGCTTCTTTTTCCGAATCCGCCGGGAAAATATCTACTACATCGCCATGAACTCTAAATTGACCGCGTTCTAAAGCTAGCGCAGTGCGGGTGTACTGCATTTCTGCAAGACGCTTTAAAATTTTCCGCTGCCCGCATTGTTCTCCACGGGAAAGATGTAATACCATACGCAAGTAGGAATCAGGATCGCCCAAACCATAAATGGCAGATACTGTTGCAACGATAATCGCGTCTTTGCGCTCAATTAACGCTTTGGTTGCTGATAAACGCATCTGCTCTATGTGCTCATTGATAGAGGAGTCTTTTTCTATAAAGGTATCTGAAGAAGGGACGTACGCTTCAGGCTGATAATAGTCGTAGTAGGAAACAAAATATTCTACTGCGTTATCAGGGAAATAGGCTTTAAATTCACCATAGAGCTGCGCCGCAAGAGTTTTATTAGGCGCCATAATTAAGGTGGGCCGTTTCATCGCCTGAATGACATGAGCAATAGTAAATGTTTTACCTGAGCCAGTAACGCCTAAAAGGGTTTGCTTAGCCAAGCCAGATTCCAAGCCATCA
>DAIAOV010000009.1:0-300 GCA_027437055.1 Legionella sp.
AGTCCCTCCTCAGTGTATAATCGATAAGTATGCTTCTTATTCTGAACCAAGCCTTCAGCTTTAAGTAGTCCATGAAGAATTAAATAACCATAGGCCGGATATTGTGCGGCTAAAACCTTGAGTCGTGTTCTGGCCTTCTCATCCGTACGTGGTTTACATTGATAACGAAATGCTGTGCGGCTTAATCCTGCCAGCTTGCAAGCTACTCGCTCACTCAACTTAAAGAAACATATTAGGTGCTCGATGATCGACTTTCTTGCTGCTGGCTTCACCACTTTTTTGATAATACATCCTTCATTG
>DAIAOV010000009.1:310-52871 GCA_027437055.1 Legionella sp.
CTCTAGCTCCAGGAGCTTATCTGCCAACAGTTTTTTAAGATTAACATTCTCTGATTCAAGCTCACGAAGACGCTTGGCCTCATTCACTTCAAGGCCAGCATACTTACTTCGCCAATTGTAAAATGTGCCTGACGAAATTCCATAGTCTCGACATATCTCTTCGACCTTTATACCTGCTTCATGCGATTTGATTGCTTTTATAATTTGTTCTTCTGTGTAACGCTTTTTCACTTTGAGATCTCCTTTTGGTTTAGTTTATCGGAAATCTCATCTATGTCATGGCATTATTTTTGGGGGATAGGTCAGGTGAAAGCAACCATGGTATCGTAGCAACACCAACCTATTTAAAGGAATATCCGCCGCTAAAATCACCAACTGAACTAAGTCAGCATCTCTGGCTTGGAAAAACTAGAACGGATGGCACGAGTCAACTGCAATTAACCAATACTCAAGGACAAAAAATAAGCATTCCTTTAGCTCCTCATTTAGAAAGTAATGAATGGACTATTTTGAAACAGGCCTCGCTTGCTCATTTAGGCATCACTCTTCTACCAATGGAATATTGCCATCAAGAAATAAAGGAAGGCCAATTTATTCGTCTTCTACCTGAGTGGTCTCTAGCGACTGCAAGTTTATATCTAATTTATCCTTCAAAACGAGGTTTAATTCCGGCAGTACGCCATTTTATTGATTTTGTTGGTAATGCAACGCAAAGAGGTTGTGCTGCACTTAAAAGGGAAACAAGTACCTAACCAAACAATTACATGTCCTGGTTGCTTGCTTTATTAGGTGTTAGCGGGGGGCAACCAAATTCCTCCATTACTTTATTTTCTGCATTTACTGTTTGTAGAATAACTGGGAATTGCCATAAGGTATGAAGATGTTTGAGCACGCCAGTAGTTGTCTCACCTAACGGAATTCTATCATGTTGCATATGTCGTAAGGTGAGAGCCCTATCACCTTGTAGGTCTACCGAGTAGACTTGAATATCAGGTTCTAAATATCCTAGATTATACTGCCTGGATAAGGCCTCTCTAATGTTCTGATATCCCCACTCATCATGTATGGCGTTAACATATAACTCCGGACTATTGTCATCATCGACTATATGAAATAGTTTTAAATCACGGATTAATTTTGGGGAAAGATATTGAGCGATAAAGCTCTCATCTTTGTAATTACGCATGGCTGTATCTAGACTCGTTAGCCAGTCCGTATTGGCAAGGTATGGAAACCATTTCTTGTCTTCCTCTGTGGGATTTTCACAAATTCTTTTGATATCTTGCATCATATGATAGCCCAAAGTGTAAGGGTTAATTCCATTATAATAAGGGCTGTTATAAGGTACTTGCATAATGACATTGGTGTGATTTTGCAAGATTTCTAGCATAAACTCATCGGTAACCAGGCCTTCGTCGTATAGGGCATGCATGATGGTATAATGCCAAAAACATGCCCATCCCTCATTCATTACTTTAGTCTGGCCTTGAGGATAAAAATATTGAGCAATTTTTCGCACGATACGAACAATTTCCCTTTGCCATGGTTCTAATAAAGGGGCGTTTTTTTCAATAAAATATAAAATATTTTCCTGAGGCTCTGCTGGGAAACGAGACTTTTGTTTTCTAGCATCCTCCTGTTTGCTTTGAGGTATTGTTCGCCATAACTCATTAACTTGCGATTGCAAATAAATTTCGCGGTTTTGCTGTCTTATTTTTTCTTCTTGAATGGATAAGGCGGCAGGGTGTTTATATCTATCGACGCCATAATTCATCAATGCATGACAAGCATCAAGGGTTGCTTCTACTTCATCAATACCATGACGTTCTTCACAATCACTAATATATTTTTTAGCGAAGACTAAGTAGTCAATGATTGCATCGGCCGAAGTCCACATCTTAAACAAGTAATTATTCTTAAAAAAAGAATTATGGCCATAACAAGCATGGGCGATAACGAGAGCTTGCATTGCTATGGTATTTTCTTCCATTAAATAAGAGATACAAGGATTTGAATTGATCACCAATTCGTAGGCCAAGCCCATTTGCCCCCTTTTATAACTTTTCTCAACGCCAACAAAGTGTTTTCCAAAAGACCAATGATGATAACCTATAGGCATCCCGACAGAGGCATAAGCATCCATCATTTGTTCGGCGGTGATTACTTCAATTTGATTGGGATAAGTATCTAGTTTAAAGCTTTTGGCAATGCGCGCTATTTCACGGTCATAAGCCTGTATTAGCTCAAAAGTCCATTCTGCGCCAGTTGATAAAGGCTTTTTTCTCATACCGTTTTCCTTTTAAATAATTCGCGAAATACAGGATAAATATCGGCTACAGTATCAATATTTTCCATGGCAAAATTAGGATGTATTTCTTTTATTTGTTGATACACTTCCCATAAGCTTTGGTGATGGCGGGGCATAATTTCTATATAGGCAAAGTATTGGAGCAAAGGCATAATTTTTTCTTGTAACAACTCCTGACAATAAGGAGAGTCAGCATTCCAATTATCACCATCAGATGCTTGAGCCACGTAGATATTCCAAGCTTGGGGTGGATAGCGTGCTTCTATTATAGTATGTAATAACTCTAAGGCGCTTGATACGACGGTACCGCCAGTTTCTCTAGAGTAAAAAAATTCTTCTTCATCGACCTCTTTGGCCGAGGTGTGGTGACGAACAAAAACTAATTCAATTTTTTCATAGTTTTTCGTTAAAAACATGTACAATAAGATAAAAAAGCGTTTCGCAATGTCTTTTTTAGCCTCATCCATAGAGCCTGATACGTCCATCACACAAAACATTACTGCTTGTGTCGATGGCGCTGCAACGCGTACTCGTTGATTATACCTTAGGTCTATTGTGTCTATAAAAGGAACCGTTTGAATTTTCTTTTTTAAAAACTCGATTTCTTTTTGCAAGTTTGAAATGGCAACCTTGTCTGATTCGGGTGATTCTAAGAGCCGGGCTAACTCTTCTTCTGTCTCTTTTAGTTGCTTTTTATAAGGAGAAGCTAAAGCAACTCGACGCCCAGTAGCTTGCTTCATGGAGCGTAATACATTGATGTTATTAGGAATACCACTAGTGGATACTCCTGCGCGTACTGTTTTATAAGTGGTGAGACGAGCCAATTCCTTTTTAACTAAGTCAGGTAGCTCCAAGTCTTCGAAATAAATTTCTAAAAACTCTTCTCGAGAGAGTTCGAAAACAAAACTATCTTCTCCTTCGCCGCTATCACTGGCATTGCTACCACTACCTCCAGCGTCACCGCCATTTGGTCTTTTTATGCAGTCACCAGTGATAAAGTTATCATTGCCTGGCAATACACGTTCAATATGTCCGCCATGTCCGCGATGAAATTGAGGCTCAGAAATATCTTTCGCAGGAATAGTGACTTGTTCCCCCTGATCAATTTCCGTGATACTGCGTTTACCTACAGCATCAGACACTGCACGCTTAATTTGATTTTTATAGCGGCGAAGAAAGCGCTGACGATTCACTGTACTCTTTTTGCCTGCATTTTGTCGTCTATCTATCAATTGCGACATAATTATTAGCTCCACACCTTAGCACAAGGTAAGGTTTATTTAGGACAGAGTCAGGGACATTAATATCCCGCCCCTTGACTGTTTTTTTAATAAACAACTTCAATAACTCTGACTCTTTCTCATCACATTAGGTGTTATAACTTATAACATCATTGCGATTTGCGAACCCGTAAGTACCATTCACAAAGTAATCGAACTTGTTTTCGTGTGTAGCCTTTTTCTACCATGCGAGAGATAAATTCTTCATGTTTTTTCTTATCATCCTCTGATGCCTTGGCATTGAATGAAATCACAGGGAGCAAATCTTCGGTATTAGTAAACATTTTCTTCTCAATGACGGTTTTTAATTTTTCGTAACTATTCCAAACCGGATTTTTGCCTCTATTATTTGCTCTGGCACGTAAGACGAAATTAACGACTTCATTTCGGAAATCTTTGGGATTGGATATACCTGCTGGTTTTTCAATTTTTTCCAGCTCTAGGTTTAATAGGCCACGATCAAAAATTTCTCCTGTATCAGGATCCCTATAATCTTGATCTTGTATCCAGAAATCTGCATAAGTAATGTAGCGGTCAAAAATATTTTGTCCGTATTCTGAATAGGATTCCAAATAAGCGGTTTGAATTTCTTTCCCTATAAATTCAACGTATTTTGTTGATAAGTATTCTTTAATAAAGGCGACGTAACCTTCATGTAGTTCTTGTGGTAATTGTTCCTGTTCAATTTGACGCTCGAGAACATACATTAAATGAACAGGATTTGCTGCAATCTCGCTGTGATCAAAGTTGAATACCTTAGAAAGAATTTTAAAAGCAAAGCGAGTGGAGATTCCGCTCATCCCTTCATCTACACCCGCAAAATCTTTATATTCTTGATAGGATTTTGCTTTAGGATCTGTATCTTTTAAGCTTTCACCATTGTAAACACGCATTTTAGAATAAATACTGGAGTTTTGCGGTTCTTTTAAACGGGTCAATACTGAAAATTGTGCAAGCATATCCAATGTTCCTGGAGCACAATGAGCTTTAGATAGAGAGCTGTTATCGATAAGCTTCTGATAAATTTTTGTCTCTTCAGAAACGCGTAAGCAATAAGGTACTTTGACTATATTGATTCTGTCTATAAATGCTTCGTTATTTTTGTTATTTCTAAATGATTGCCACTCGGACTCGTTGGAATGTGCTAAGATAATCCCTTCAAATGGGATGGAAGATAGCCCTTCGGTTGCGTTGTAATTGCCTTCTTGGGTAGCAGTTAACAATGGGTGCAGAACTTTGATGGGCGCCTTAAACATTTCTACAAACTCTAATAGTCCACGGTTAGAGCGACAAAGCCCACCAGAATAGCTATAAGCATCTGGATCATCTTGGGAAAACTCTTCTAATTTACGAATGTCAACTTTACCCACGAGAGATGAAATATCTTGGTTATTTTCATCACCAGGTTCTGTTTTTGCAATGGCAATTTGCTTTAAACGAGAAGGTCTTATCTTAATGACTTTAAACTGGCTAATATCGCCATTAAATTCTTGTAATCGTTTGACAGCCCAAGGAGACATTAAATAACGTAGATAACGAGTAGGGATACCAAAGCGCTCTTTGAGCAATTCACCATCTTCTTCGGGGTTAAATAACGAGAGAGGGGATTCGAATACAGGTGAGCCTTTAATAGCATAAAAGGGTACTCTTTCCATTAAATCTTTTAATTTTTCAGCAATAGATGATTTACCACCACCAACAGGACCTAAGAGGTAAAGTACCTGTTTTGTTTCTTCTAATCCTTGAGCAGCGTGTTTCAAGAATCCAACGATTTGTTCTATAGGTTCTTCCATCCCATAAAAATCTTTGAACACGGCATATCGTGGAATAATTTTATTTGAAAAAATACGTGATAAAACAGGATCATGGCGAGTGTCCACCATTTCGGGTTCGCCTATGGCCATTAATAAGCGTTCCGCCGGATTAGCATAAGCAGAAGGGTCGTTTTTGCACAACTCCAGGTACTCATCCAAACTTAACTCTTCCTCTTTGTTATCAACAAAGCGTTTGGTATAACCAGCTAAAAAATCTTGAGTGTTCATGTATCATCCCCTTTTACTTATCCCTGAGAAGGATATAAATAGATTTTTGTACTCTTTACTCTTGTCTATTCAACAAAAGTAAAAAATTACATCTTTTATTTCTTAGTATAGTAGTTAAACTAATAGCTAAATAGTATCTTCTCAAATTAATTTTATACATAAATCAATTAACTTAATCGTTTTTTTAAAAGGAAAGCAACTATTATGTCTGACACGACTATTTATTTGAAAAATTATCAGCCCCCTACTTTTAGTATAGATACCGTAGATTTGAGTTTTGACTTGTATGATGACCATGCATTAGTAAGCAGCAAAATAAGATTAATTCGTCAACATGAAGGTGCACTACGTCTTTATGGTGATGAGCTGGAGTTAATCAGTATCTATATGAATGGTGTCGAATTAGAGCCATCAGCATATACTATGGATGAAGATGATTTGATTATCGAGCATTGTCCTGATGAGATGATTCTTGAGATAGTGACTCGGATTCGCCCACAAGATAATACTGAATTATCAGGACTTTATCGTTCCAATCATTTATTTTGTACTCAATGTGAGGCAGAGGGATTTAGGCGAATTACCTATTTTTTAGATAGACCTGATGTATTGACAAAATATACTACCCATATTTCGGCGGATAAAAAGCATTATCCTATTCTTTTGTCTAATGGAAATTTAATTGATTCCGGAGACACTCCTGAAGGCCGTCATTGGGTTGTATGGCAAGATCCTTTTAAGAAACCTTCCTATTTGTTTGCTTTAGTGGCAGGGAATTTAGCTTGTGTTAAGGATGAGTTTGTCACTGTTTCTGGAAGAAAAGTAGATTTACGTATTTATGTTGAGCCAGGCAATGAAGACAAATGTTCCTTTGCCATGGAGTCACTGAAAAAAGCAATGCGTTGGGATGAGGAGGTTTATGGTCGAGAATATGATTTAGATATTTTTATGATAGTGGCCGTCAGTGACTTCAATATGGGCGCGATGGAAAATAAAGGATTAAATATCTTTAATTCCAAATACATCTTGGCGCGCCCTGACACTGCTACGGATGATGACTATGTTGGTGTTGAAAGCGTTGTTGCTCATGAATATTTCCATAATTGGACAGGCAACAGGGTAACTTGCCGTGATTGGTTTCAACTTAGTCTAAAAGAAGGCTTAACCGTATTCCGCGACCAAGAGTTTTCTCGTGATATGAATTCTCGAGATGTGTATAGAATCGCTGATGTAGATGGCTTACGCAACGCGCAGTTTCCTGAGGATGCCGGTTCTATGGCACATCCAGTCAGGCCAGAGTCTTATCAGGAAATTAATAACTTCTATACAGCAACTATTTACAGTAAAGGAGCAGAGGTTATTCGTATGCAACATACCTTGCTCGGCAAAGAAGGATTTAGACGTGGAATGGATTTATATTTCGAGCGACATGATGGCCAGGCGGTAACCATTGATGATTTTGTTGCTGCCATGGAGGATGCCAATAATGTTGATTTAACCCAATTTAAACTTTGGTACAGTCAAGCAGGGACTCCCGTAGTTCAAGTGACGAGTGATTATAATAATGGATGTTTAACATTGACCATGCAGCAAAGCTGTCCACTCACTCCTGACGGCCTAGAGAAAAAGCCTTTTCATATCCCTATCCGTATTGCCTTTTTTGATGCTAAAGGGCAACAGATGGCGATTGGCAGAGATCTTGTGGAATTAAAAGAAAGTGAACAGAAATTTGTGTTTAATGGCTTAAATGAACAACCTGTAGTGTCTGTTTTACGAGAATTCTCTGCTCCAATTCGCCTAAAGTATGAGCTGAGTCAAGAAGAGCTTTTATTTTTACTCCGTTATGAAACAGATGGTTATGCTAAATGGGATGCTGCTCAATGCTTAGTACTTAACTGTTTAGCAGAGTGGTTACGTTCACCAAAAGAGAAATGGCACATTCCAGATGCACTGGTTTCTGCTTTTAAATACGTCTTATTAGACGAGTCCCTAGACACTGATCTACGTGATGAATTGATTTCTCCCCCTGGTTTTGAGGAAGTTGCTGCAACCATGGACTTGATTAACGTAACTCTTGTTGAAGAGGCACGTGATTATTTTGCCAAGCAACTCGGGTTAAATTTGTATTCAGAATTAAAACAAGTTTATGAAAAATTGTGGCGGGATGAAGAGCAATACAAGGATTACGCGGACTATGAGCATAGAGGATTGCGTTCTACGTGCTTATGCTTGATGATGCAAGCCAATGAGGCAGCAACAATTGATATGTGCAAACAACAATTCCTTGCTCGGCGGACTATGACTGATCAACTGTCGAGTTTTGCCTTATTGGTGAATTGCTCAGATAAAGCGAGTCGCGATCAAGCTATAGATGCTTTCTATAAACAATGGTCTAAAGAGGATTTAGTTCTAGATAAATGGTTTGCGATACAAGCTGCGTCCAAATTACCAGGTACTTTAGAGCAGGTAAAGCGATTGTTACAACATTCTGAGTTTAATATTAAAAATCCTAATAAAGTACGCGCTATAGTTGGTGCCTTTTGCTTAGCAAATCAACGTAATTTCCATGCTCTTGATGGCAGCGGTTATGCCTTTTTAGGAGAGATGTTAGTTAAAGTGGATAAGCTGAATGCGCAAATTGCTGCACGTCTCGCTGCGCCATTTACTCGTTGGCAAAGTTATGATGAACCCAGACAGCTATTAATGAAACAACAATTAGAGCAACTTGCAAAACAGAAGTTATCTCGTGATCTTCGTGAGGTAGTGAGCAAGAGCTTGATGGGGGAAGAAGAATAGCTCATTAAGGTGTAGATCGGGCCTTTTGGTCCGATAAATGCTAATTGTAGTCTGGATGAAGCGAAGCGTAATCCGGGGGATCGACGCTTGAATCATGTTTCGATCCCGGGTTACGGCTGCGCCCTGAATGATCTTCTCATTTTTGTTCCGTGCCAAAGTCTCCTTGCTGGGCTTGAGTTTTAGGTAAAACCGCATCCTGCGATCGGTGCGCACTTCCTTGTGCGCAACGACCTAAAACTTAAGTCCAGCAAGGAGGCTTCGAGAGCTCTGTAAAAATGAGAGGAGCAATCAGGGCCGTACTTTCACTCAGGCTATATCTGAATATTAACGTAAGGAAAATGACGCCAACTCCTTTACAATCTGTCCCTGATTATCTGCAATACCAACCCCAATAGCATAGGCTGTGGCTTTAACATTGATTTGTTGGGTGTTACTAAATTGCTTGATGAAAAACTGTAGTTTTTGATACAAGGCAGAACGCTGTAACTGGTTTAAATGCTCAGGATCAAATATGGAGAAATGAGGCTGATAATAATCCATTACACTAGGACTTCCCCATTGTTTAAAAAGCTCTTGTCTTTCCCGATCTTTTTCCGCCCATCTGGGAATCGGTGCATCTTGGTCACGTAACTTTGCCAAATGACTTAATGCTTGATTACTTAATTGTTTTAATGCATTACTCTGTTTCACCGATAACATCACATAACCACTAGGATTGGCATGAAATCTCTCTGTTTCAATCGCTATTTTCTTTTGTGCTTTGGCCAAGCTTTGTGTTTGCTTTATAATCTTACTTATTTGTCCTTTCTCATACATCGCTAAATATAAAGTGATATGTAGCGGATGAGCCATAATAAAGGGTTTGATGTGATAAGTGCTCGTTAGCTTATTCTGTTGCATCAATTGGTTAAAGTGTGCGATGAGAGGAATCACCTGATTCTTGGGTGTTAATTTAAGATAAACATTGATTGGTAAACTTGCTGCCTTTGCTGTAATAGATATTAGGCAACATAACGAGCTAAGGAAATAGAGGAACACATGATATCTAAACGTTTTGCTGTTGTAGGTAATCCTATTACACATAGCTTATCTCCTATTATTCATCAGTCTTTTGCTCATCAAACGAAGATAGAACTTTCTTACGAAAAAATACTAGGTGATGAGCTGCTCTTCGAACAACAAGTATCTGCTTTTTTTATTGATGGAGGCAAGGGTCTGAATATCACCTTGCCTTTTAAGCAACGAGCATTTTCTATGGCTCAACAGCGAACCTTACGATGCCAATTAGCAGGGGCAGCAAATACCTTATGGATGCATAATAATGAATTACATGCGGATAATACTGATGGTATCGGATTAATTCGTGATTTAACGCGTTATATTGATTTATCTGGAAAGCGTATTTTAATATTAGGTACAGGTGGTGCTGCGAGAGGGATAATACATCCTTTATGGGCCGTAAATCCTCAAGCTATAACTATAGCAAGTAGAACTGTAGAAAAAGCAATGGCACTGCAAAACGATTTTCCACAAATCCAATATGCAAGTCTTGATACCTTGTCTGGAAGGTTTGATTTAATTATCAATGCTACTTCGGCAAGTTTGGAAGGCAATGTCGTTTTTTTACCACAGCAAGTAATGTCTCAAAAGCCTGTTTGTTATGATTTAGCGTACCAACAAGCAAAGGCTACTCCTTTTGTCGATTACACTAAAAATCTAGGATGTATAGCAATAGACGGTATAGGGATGTTGGTGGAGCAGGCTGCCGAGGCATTTTTTATTTGGAATGGAGTCATGCCTAAAACTGAACCTGTCTTGGAGTTACTGCGACAGAATTAGATCGCTTTCGTTAAACGAATATTTGTCGGGCCTAGCGCCCGATCTACGTTTAGCTAAAGAATGCCACCACCTCTTTTGCATTGGCGATAGTATCATGGAAACCAAGTGATAAGAGTTCACGTGTAAATTCTTTTTCAAATAATAAGAAACTTAGTAGGTCGCCTGAATGACTCTTGGCGCCTAGAATATTAAGTAAATATCTAAGAAAAGCAGACATAGTTTTATAATGAGCTTGAGCTAAAGAGGCCATATCTTGGCTTGGACGTAAATGTAGAGTAGATATTGGGCGCCAGGGAGAGCGACGTTTTTTCCACATAGACAAAAGAGTGGCTATCTCATTCATGCGGTTAACCATTTCTATGTCTCTATCAAGGTTATCCAAGAACAATCCATTTAGCATATTACCTAAAATACTAGCAAAGGGAATTTCTTCATTACGCAATGTTTCGGGATTGGTAAACTCTGGAAGTTCTCTTGTTCCTAAAATCAGAATTTTATCCACTTCAAAACGTATGGCGCCACGCAAGGGAGCTACAAGCCCCATACTCCCATCTCCATAGTGTAAGCCATCTACAGCTATAGTTGGGAAAAATAATGGCAAAGCACTAGATGCTAAAATGTGATCGGCTCTTATACTAGCTCGTTGACTACTATGACGAGGATAATGCCAATCATGGAATTCAGGATGATTATGAGCATAGAAAGAAATAGTTTGATGGGTTTCATAGCAAAGGCTAATCACTTCCAAAGTGCTTAAATACCCTGAGTTTATATTTTGTTCTATACGGGCAAAATCGATCGTGTCATCAATAAACTGTTTCAATGGAGAGGTATCCAGCAAATGACCCGATTGTCGTTGTTTAATGATTAGGGTGCTTAAATTGCGCATCACCGATTTCCCTAACTCATAATTACTGGCCTTATAAATTTGTTGGCAGTGGATTTCTCCCCATATAGACTCCAATTTATCTAGTGCAGCAGAAAAGTCGTCAGCATTTTCTGCAAGTACGGCAGCATTAATACTTCCAACACTGACTCCGCTCACCATATCAAAGGGAAGGGTTTTAGTTTGTAAAATGTGGCCAATTGCTTTTAAAACACCGGCTTGATATGCCCCTCGCGCACCACCACCAGCCAGATATAGAGCTTTTTTAACCATGATGACTTATTCTTGTTTTTTATATTAAAAATATAGTTGAATAAGGGCTTGATTAGCAAGAAAGAATTAATATATCTACGCGACCTAGCTCGTCTAAAAACCATATTTTTCTCATCTTAAACGAAAAGATGCGCTTTTCACCAATATTTTAAGATGATGCTTGCAGGAGACAAGATAAAAATTTCTCTGCTTTATGCGCAAGCGAGCATGAAAATAAATTTGTCCTAAAATTAAACTATCTACTTTGTTTATGTTTGTAATAAATCTCTTGCATGGCATACAGAATTTGCATGAGGACAAGGCATAAGTGTTTCGAATAGAGGACGTTTGCACAGAAGTAATGAGTACTGGAGAAACGCTTATAACGTAGTAGTCGGGCAAAAGCCTCGGCTATGCAAGAGGTCTAATGACAGCAACCTTGTGTAGGATGTAAAAAGGTAGGAATACATGCGTCATGTTTTCTTAATGTTTGATTGGTATAGTTAAGGTAAGTCTTTTTTTGAGGCATAAAAATGAGTTTAAGCGAAGATGAAATTGCTAAGAAACTAGATAAAGAGAATGTTCTAAAAGACTTAGAGTTAATGTTTGGTCCTGTAGATTATAAATTAGTAGCTTTAACCCGAGAATCGTTATTAAAAGCCGCCACAGAAAAAATACCCATGTTGTCACGGTTATTACAGAATGTAGGCGATTCAGGTGAGTCTGCGGCCAAAATAGGTGAACGAGTTAGTGATTTGGCGAATACATCCGCAAGCCAATCGGTTAGTTATGGATTTCATATTGGTTCTGTAGCTATTGCGGCTTTTGATTTTGTTCGCATCCCTTTTATTTATCTTTCAGCCTATGTTTTAGGCAAAGAAGTGCCATTCACTCTAGATAACAATATTAAATGGGCTTATTCCGGAATATTAATGGCATTAGCAATCACTGCCTTAACTGTTCCCGTTGCGGCACCAATAATTGGTTTTATCGCAGCAAGTATAGGTATATCGGTGAGTACGTTTTTATTAGGAAAAACTCTCTATGAACGTTATCAATTAGGTAGAGAATACAAAAAATTGAAAAAAGAATTAAACAGAGAAGAAGAGGAAATGAGTTTAATTCAACAAGAGGCACAAATATTACATGATCGTCTTAAAAAAGCTACAGATGAGCAAAGTATAATTGACGTTTATACAGATATTGTCTTATTACAAGAACGTTATATTGCACAGAAAAAAGTTGTAGAAAAATTAAAAACAGATGAATTGCATTTGCAACAAAAAATAGCACAAGTAGGTATGGTACAAGTACTTGATAAGGGGGTCGGGATTGCATTGGGGTGCTTAACCATTGTCGGCTTGTCTCTATCATTATTTTTCCCACCTGTAGGGATGGGAATATTGGCAGGAACCGCTATCGCTGGTGGTGTTTACCTTGCCGGTCGATTAGCTGCGCCACTGGTTCATTCTTTTGGACAATGGCTTATAAGTAAATTTAAGAAATCAACGGAAGTTGAAATTGTAGAGCAACGGTCAGAAAATGAGAATATTTTGGCAGAGACCCAAAAAAGTCAACAAGAGGCTGTATTAGATTCCGTTCAGGAAAAGGTGGCTAGTCAAAAAGAATCAATGTTTCAAACAAAGAGAGAACCAAATGATAAACCTCATGAATCTACTACCGATGTATTAGTCGGTTTACTAGGCAGCAATATTGAGGTGCTCAAGGCAAGCTATGAGCATTCAATTGCAAGCGAGGACGAGATTACTCAAGAAACTGCAGAAACTATTAAGCCAGCTTTTGATCCTATGACGCAAGAAAACATTGACGATACCGAAGGGGAAGGCGAGAATAACGTCCATGTCGACACTGAGGGGCATCTACATCATTAGACCTCCTTTCAAGCTCTATTGTGATGGGAAATCGCGTTATCAATACATTAAAGTCGTGTTTCAAGCAAAAACTGTTGATAATGCAAGAGAACGATTAAATACTTAGTTAAAGCTCATTGCAAAAATCAGAAAATTACTTTAATTTTAAAATTTGCCATCCTTGGGAATAAAATTCATGTCGGTTATTTTCCGTGAGCAGCCAGATGCATTTCGCATGATTTTTCTTTTGGAGTTATGGGAGCGCTTTGGTTTTTACACGGTACAAGGAGTTTTGACCCTCTATTTCATTCGCTATCTAGGATATAGTGATACAGACTCTTATTATACTTTTGGTGCTTATTCTGCTTTAGTCTATGGTTTAGTGGTAGTAGGAGGTTATCTAGGAGATAAAGTACTTGGTACTAAACGTACTATTGTACTTGGTCTTATCACTTTATCAGCGGGGTATTTTTCTCTGGCTATTACCGATAAGCAACATGTCTTTTTTGCTCTGGGTTTAATTTGCGTAGGGAATGGGTTATTTAAAGCAAACCCTTCAAATTTATTGTCCAAATGTTATGAAGAAAATGACCCTAGATTGCATGGCGGATTTACTCTTTATTATATGGCCATCAATTTGGGTAGTATGGTTGCTTTGTTTGTGGGACCAGCCATCTCTAGTCGTTACGGATATGCGTATGCCTATTTGATTAGTGCCCTAGGTTTAGTTATAGGATTAGCCAATTACTGGTTTCAATACCAATACATAGCCCATATCAATACGCCAGCGGATACCCAACTAATTACGGTGTTACAGTGGATGATAGTGATAGCAGGTGTATTACTTCTTACTTTATTTTATGCTTATTTATTACAAAATGTAATAGTTGCCAAGAACCTATTATGGGGTATCACTTTTATAGTAGTAAGTACTTATATGTATTGGATGCACAAAGAAGAAAAAGCATCTTATAGGAATATGTTAGTTGCTTTGATCTTAATGATTGAAGCAGTAATCTTTTTCACTTTGTATCAACAAATGCCTACTTCACTCAATTTGTTCGCTGTGAATAATGTGATACCTAATTTTTTAGGTATCACTATTGATCCGCAAAGCTTTCAAGCGCTGAATCCTATCTGGATTGTTTTAATGAGCCCTGTACTGGCCTATGGTTATGATAAATTAAATCAAAAAGGTATTTTATTTACTATTCCTTACAAGTTTGCTCTAGGCATGACAATGTGTGCTTTGAGCTTTCTGCTCCTTTATTTTGCCCGCTTTTTTTATACTGATAGTGGCATGGTGTCTTCTTGGTGGCTCATTATAAGCTATTTATTTCAGAGTCTTGGCGAATTGTTAGTCTCCGCTCTTGGGGTGGCTATGGTCGCTGAATTAGTGCCAGCACAAATTGCAGGATTTGTTATGGGAATGTGGTTTTTAACCTCTGCTGTTGCTGGATTTATTGGTGCTACAGTGGCTTCTTATACTGCCATTCCTAAGCACATTAAGCCTGGCATAGAATCATTGATGATTTATACTAATGTATTTGCCTGGATAGGCATTGTAACTTTGATTCTTGCTTTATGTATGTGGTTATTAGCACCACGGTTGAATCATTTTATTACTTATGCAACTAAGAGAGAAAATAAGAAGGAACCTGCTGAATCTTCATATCCTGAACAGTCAGTGGCGTCAACCTAAGGAATTAACTCTGTGCCACTTATTTGGAGCCTGGTTGCTTGCAACCAGGGATGGCGAGGCGCAATGTTTGATCTCGGTTGCAAGCAATTTAGCTATCTTCTTGCATAATCGGTAGAGTCCATATATGACGCCATTGCCCGAACAGTTACGAAGTAGGTCGAGCCCCTTTGGCCCGACAAGAGAGAGCTTTCTGAGCATGATAGCATTGATTAACGAATGACTGGCATTTCCAAAGAAGATACGACCTCTGCTTTTACTTTATTTTTTACTACATTTACTGACCAAAATCGTAAATTTTCCGCAGAAGTTGCAGTTACAATAGTAGATGGATCTTGGGGATTTTGTGCTGAACATAACGTTTGTTCCATAATCTCAGAGCTGGTTTGCTCTTTAACTAGAGTGTCCCCATCTTTAGACCAACAAGAAACAGATTCATTACCTACTCCATTAGTGGAAAAAAATCCATGCTGATTAATCCAATGGATACCGCCTATTTCGCCTTCTGTCTCTGTATGAGCTAGGACTGCTCCGCTGGTGACATCCCAGAGCAGTAATTTTTTATCTTTAATATCGCCTCCAGTGGTGATTTTTTTAGAGTCACTGGGTGAAAAATCTATTGCTTTAGAAACCATTTCATGCCCGTTGAATGATAATCTTGGTTCACTCATGTGACGCAGGTCCCACAGTTCAACTGTATTTCCTACCCCAACTGCGAGCGTATATTTTTTATCGAAAGCTAAGCCAGTGAATTTCTCACCAGAAAAAACGAGATTAAAACTCATACATTTTGAACGTAAATCATAATGACTTAGTGTTCTTTGAAAGCAAGGGATAGTTTCAGGGGAATACCCAATTAAATAACTTCCATTGGATGTATCTGGAATTATCTTTGTAAATATCCCTAAATTATTTACGGAGTATGATTGAGTGGTTTTAGCATCAATAAAGGTCAGACTAGCTCCTACAGTGGCTTGAATAAGATGCCTATTATAAGATAAAGCCGAAATAGCTGTATCAGCGTGATTTATTTTAGTAACTTTTTTGGTTATAGAATCATAGGAGTAAGTCTCATTTCCTAAGCCCATATAGATCAAGTCAGCCCAACATAATGGATTGAAGTAATCATCGCTTACCAGGTTAGGAGCAGCTAAAACACGAAAATTATCCAGAGCAGAAAATTGGCGTTTTATGGGGATATATGGATTTGATTTTGGCAAAGTGAAACCCAGAACTCTAGAGTTTTTTAGGGCGCTAAGAGAAACGCCAAATAATGTATGGCATAAGTAATTAGAGCTAGAGGTTACTGGAATATTGAAAACTTCTGCCAAAAGCCCTTGTTGTAATTCTTGTTCTATGTAACTAGATGGGCGAGGCGGAATAAACCTATCACGTTCCGGGATGTGCTTTTTATGAATGGTTTTCTTTATTGGCATTGGATTATCTTGCTTTTCTCTGGCCATACTATGTTTATTACTATCTAGTTGCATAAAATATTTACTCATTATACATACATGATGGAATAAAATAAACCAATATGAGCAGTCTTTCTTGCTGTGACGGAAAGCAGCATTAAATTACTCTCTTTTAGCTAATTGTCGGCGACAGTCGGTATCCATTTTACTTTAAAAGATTGATGCTTGTTTTCTTCGGCAATTCAAAGGTTAAAGTCGATAAGAAGAAGATCTAAAAAATTGGTTAAACAATGATCATAAATTGTGTTATATTTACCATTCGCTTTTGATAAAAAGACACAACGTATAAATAGATAACTTAAATGTGTCATATCGTTTCTATTATTGCTGTGCTATCGAGGGGGGGCTAATCTTTATCCCACCTAAAAATGCGTACTCATAGATTATGAGTACCTTGTAATAAAATCAAGTTTGCAGCCTCAATAGAAATTTAATAAAGGTAATCGGAGAGAAACATGAGTATGAGAGTGAACGTTGCATTAAGTAAACGCTCTCAAGGGTTGATTGAGCAATATATAAATTTATGTCCAACTCAGGCAAGTGAGTTAGAGCAATTTGGTGTCTCTGTTGATTCAGAACAACTAATTAGCTGGCTATGTAATGAAATTATAATGCCATCCAATGTGACTTTTGATTCTAAACAAGAAATAGAGTTTATTCTTGCTTCATTAAGAGCTGATTTATTGCACGATTTATTTAAAGCTTTAAGTGGAACGAATCCTTTAAGCGAGACTAAAGAGGAACCACCTTCTGAGTTTGCAACAATGAAGCTAGTCCTTCTTGCTCTTGCTGGTACTTTATTGACTGGCTGCGAGGGTTTTGACAGTATTACTACGATGCTGGGTGTTCTATCATTGCCATCTATATTAATCCTTTTTGCTGGCCTTGGCTTTTCTCTATTATCCGTAGTTGTTTTCTATAGTTATGATTTAATTCAGGTAGCCAAAAATTTGGGGGTAACATTACGCGATGCTCCTAAGCTTCTTGATATTTATTTGCAACAAATGAATGAAATTAAGGGAATAAGAAAGAAAATAGATAGCTATCAGTTGGCCACATTATCTGTGGACGAATTGGTACAATTAAAACAAACACTTGTTATGTTGCAAATACGTTTTCAATCTTTAGCTGAAGCAAGCACTCAATTTGATAAAGCGCTAATTAGTCCTAATATGCAGAGAGTTAAGCTGCTAATTACTGGTTTAGCTGGGTTGCTTTTTTTTGGTAGTGGCTTTTTTGCAGGGCAATCAGTCGCTATGTTTGTTGCAACACTCTTTACTTCTACCGTACTACCAACTTTTTGGCCGGTCATTTTGTTTAGCACACTGGTTGGATTAGCTGCTTTTGCTCTTTATTGGTATCTTGAACATGATGGATTAAATAAATTAGTTAGTGGGTGGTTTGGGTTAGATGAAGATAAAATAGAACAATTATGTAATCAGAATGAACTTGATAAAGAGAGTTATAAGCTGGAGCTATTGAAGCAAAAGATAATTAGCACAGTTCGTTTAACTGATCATTTAGATGAACTGCAGAATGAATTAATGCATATTAGTGAAAACGATGTAAGCCAATCTAGTGACAGCTCTATTGAAAAACATCCTGTTGCAACACTCAAAACCAGTAAAAATATTTTTTCTTTTCATGCGCAACCTAAAGAGATAGCGAGGCAGGCCTCTCGAGAGCTCTTGGATTCAGATAATGCCTTTACCCTAAATCCATTAAATGAACACCACTGCTCGAATGGTTATTAAATACGTAATATATTTTTTACAAAAGGAATAGTAATTTTACGATGAGCCGCAAGTGAAGCATCATCTAATAGATTCAATAATTGATGCAAATCATGCATATTACGAGAACAACGATTTAGTAAAAAGTGGGCGACACTTTCTGGCAACTCAAATCCACGTTTTAATGCGTGTTGCTGTAATGTATTTATTTTTTCTTCGTCGCTTAATTCATTGAGCTGGATTACTAATCCCCAAGAAAGTCTTGATCGTAAATCAGCAAGACGAATAGGACTGACGGCCGGGGAATGATTACCGGAAATAATTAGAAGGCCTTTTTCTTCATCTTTAACTCGATTATATAAGTGAAATAAAGCCTCTTCCCAGTTAGGGTCATTGGCTATAACATCTATATCATCGATACAAATTAGTGTTTGTTCTTCTATGCCTTCTATAGCTTGAGGCCCCCATTCTTGCAGAAGCGTTAATGGCAGATAGATGGCTGAGTGACTTGAATTAACAGCCTGGCAGCAGGCTTGTAGCAAATGTGATTTTCCGCTGCCTTTAGCACCCCAAAGGTAAAGTAGCCTGTCTTCTTTAAAAGTAAGCATGCGTTGTAATTGTTGCTGCAATAGGGCGTTATTTTCCCAGTTAAAATCTGCAAGAGTTGCTTCATCATTTAATTTTATTGCTAAAGCTAATTGAGTATTCATCGAGATAGATCTTTTTGAGGCCATGCTTTTCTGCCCCAAGTCCAAAAATAATCGATATAAGTTGTTGCTGTAGTAAATGCCGTTACATAGATTAATACATTCATGAAATAAGGAGATAGCCTGAAATAGGCGAGTTCAAAGAGGCATAAAGTGACCAAGGTTAATTGGAACGTCGTATTAAATTTGCTCAACAACGAAGGGACAAAGTCTAATTTGCGTTGAATGTACCAATACCAGGCTAGTACGCCTATAGAGATACTTAAGTCTCTTAAAAAGACAAGGATTACTAACCACCATGGTAGAGAACCGAGTAAGGCCAATGAAATAAAACTAGAGGCAACCAATAATTTATCAGCCATAGGATCAACAAAAGAACCAAAAGTACTTTGGCAATGTAGTTGTCTTGCTAACCAGCCGTCTAGCCCATCAGTAAATCCGGCGATGATAAATGTGTAAAAAGCACTAGCATATTCATGATGATATAAATACATCACAAATGGAGCAATTAATGCTAACCGGAACAATGTTAATATATTGGGTATGTGTTTTAGTATCATGTGCCAAGCGATAACTTTAATTACCTCTAATAGACCATGGCCTATAGAAGAAATGTAAATATATTGAGCCAGAAGTAACATCTATATGTTTGCATGTTTCTAGTGGCAGTAGTATGAGCTAGTTTATACAATACCGTTGCTGCTGTCACCTGGTTGAGTGTTAATACAATCAGGACGAGCATAAAACTCCAAGATCGAACTAAAATAGCCCCCATTTCTAAATAAATAATATTCAGATCGAATCATGGCGTATTCAGGGGATTAGGTTGGTCTTTATAAATAGTTGTATCGGTATTACCTTTCAGTCTCATGGTTAGTACACATTGATGTTGCCACACATGGGATAATAATTGGTGTTTCTGCTGATTTAAAAAAGGAAGAGGTATTTCTTTGCTTAATTCATTGAATATGCTATGTATTACTTGATTCACAATAGTCCATAGTTGTTGAGTATCTAATCGATATTCTTGTTTTAAAGTTTGTATCCAGTAACTAAGATTATTCTGCAGCATCCCCTGAATAAAATAATGATGTAATTGAGATGTGGCTCTATTTTTAGATATTGAGTTGAAAGAGGAAGTATACTCTCCTTTATTTTCAAATAAATCGACATAAGATGCTCTAATTTTTTCATGGTCGTGTATCAGTAAACCTTGAGGCATATCACCAGCAAAAATGATTAAAGTATTCTGAGGCTGTGTTTCAAATGCAATGCTGTGTTTCACTAGTAAATGCAATTGCCCTAATAAGACTTTATGACAATAGCGCTGGAAATAGGCTATTGGCATTAACCCACTCGCTTGAATTATTTCAATAAGGAGAGGCTTATCAGTGATTGGTGAGCGGGTAAATAAACTAGAAAGTGGTACTATCTTTTGATCCGATTTTATTGAGTTTGCAGGGTTTTGCAGAAGATTTGCTGATAATTGTTGTTGGTTATGTGGCGTAATAGACGAGTTATAGATATTTAGGCCTGTCAATTTTGGGGATAAAAATAAAGTCTGTTGATAGTGATTAGTCCGTTCTAATAAAAAATGTACCCATTGAGATAATACATCATCATCTAGTTCATCTATTGTTTGATTCTTGCATCTAGAAGTATATGGGGTATTGATATCAAGAGGCAGCTTAATATAGGGGGCGGATTGATTTTCTGACATCATGACATCTTTTGACATCGAGGGTATTACTATTTGGTGATGGGGTAATAAGAAAAGCGATTTCTCATCTGTTAAATCACTATAAAGTGCCTGTAATTTATTGCGCCACTGCCAGGGATGCACGGGAATGGGAATATATTCTTGTGGAGCCAAATGATTCAATGTTAATTGCTCTTGCCATCGCTTAAATTCATTGGGGAAACTTAATGCCATGGAGGCTTTGAAATCAATGAGATTGTTTGGTTTGGTGATTCTATTTTGTCGCAAAGCACACCAATGAAGACGAATTTTTGCTTGGAATTCAGCAGAGTTTTGTAATACTTCTCTTCGAGTAAATCCTATCTTTGCACGAAAGCAAGGATGATGCGGATGTCCTTGACAACCCCATTGCTCTAAGAAAGATAATGCTTCATTTGCTGTATGCTCGTTTTTTATCCATGACCAAAGACTTTCATGAGAGCGAGCTTCATTCCGAATGTGCGAATTCCAACGTAGCTTATAGGCGAGAGCCAATGCTTCATTTGCAATAGACTCATCTAACTCCTCTCTAAGATTATTCCATTGATAAAATAGGCTTGCTGGCTCGGATTGTTTTAATTTTGCACGCAGTTGCTCCATAAAATCATGAACATGATGACTTATAATGGGGGAGCTCGTTAAGTGTTCCGCAAGAACAGCATGTTCTAAACGTTTTAAGGTATTTTGATGGGCCAAAATGATAAAATAATCAATACTGCTCTGTGATAAACCAATACCCATCTCAAATAATAAAAAGCGTAGCTGGTGACTGAATTCGTCAAGACCCCCATATGCCAATGCCATTTTGCTCTCCAAGGATGCATTAGATTATTCTTTAATATAAATGATAATCATTCTCATTTGCAATGATGTTGTAAAAAATAAATTAGCGCAGTTGAAAAAATGCCTAGTGAAATAACAGTTCATGAGAGAATGGTAAAATGATAAGATGGTCTCTTTTTAAGCGATAACCAGATAAATGAAGTACAGACCAGACATTGATGGATTAAGAGCGATTGCGATTTTATTGGTTCTTATTTATCACGGCGGACTTTCCTTATTTCCTTCGGGATTTATAGGGGTTGATGTATTTTTTGTTATCTCAGGTTTTTTAATTACTGGCATTCTTCATGATTCGCTAGCTAATCAATCTTTTTCCTTTATTGATTTTTACAATCGGAGATTATGGCGCCTGCAACCGGTGTTAGTTTGTTTCCTTTTTTTGACTCTACTCGTTACTTTATTTCTTTTTTTGCCAGATGATTTAATTCAATTTAGTCGTAGTGCACGAAAAACGTCTTTATTCATATCCAATCTTTTTTTTAATCAAACGACAACGGGTTATTTTTCGCCAGATACCCATCAGCTTCCATTATTACATACTTGGTCCTTGTCCATTGAGTGGCAATGTTATTTACTATTACCCTTAGTGATGTATGGCTTACATCGTATTTTTAGTTTACGAAATGTGGTTATAGCGGTCTATGCTTTGACGTTTATCTGTTTACTGTTCTCCTTACATTATTCAAGCGTGCTACCCGCTCAAACTTATTATCAATTTTCTAGCCGAATTTTTGAGTTTTTAATAGGTGCATGTATTGCATTAATACCTTCTTCTCCGACACCAATAAACAAATATTTTCTGAATACCATCGGCGTATTCGCTATCTTGGTGATTTTTTATATCGCGACTCTTAAACATATTCTTGTTGGTTATCCTAATGGATATGCTTTTATGGTTTGTTTCGCTACGGGGGGAGTAATTGCTATAGGCCGTTTTTATCCAACGGCAATGATCGTGAAATTATTATCTTTACGACCATTGGTTTTTATCGGGCTCTTATCTTATTCACTTTACATATGGCACTGGCTTGTTTTTTCTATTCTCAGGTATCAAAATATTATCGAGACCTCATCAGTCATCTGCTGCGCTTATGGGCTTACCTTTGCATTAGCTTTGTTCTCATGGAAGTATATTGAAAAACCGGCAAGGGGCTTGAAGAAGCTGAAGTTTCGCTATACGGCAGTTAGTTTGTTGTTAGCTCCTATAGCAATGATTCATGTCATTGATTATGTTATTAAAGCTAACGCAGGGTTGCCACAACGATTCAATCAAGAGTTAGTGAGCGTTTATCAGCACTTGGAGCAATATCAGAGTGTCCGAAGGCCTTTATGCATTAGTAATAACAAAACAGACATAAATGCTCAATGTAAAATAGGGGCTCAAAATACCGATAGTAAAAAAGGCCTAATGATAGGCGATTCATTTTCCAATCATTATTGGGGATTTATCGATACTTTGGGTAAAGCGGCTAATTTAACAGTGCTTGCACATGGAACTTCATCCTGCATTACCTTACCGGGGATTTATCTTTATGATTGGTGGTACTTCAAGAAACAAATTTATCCAGAATGCAGGGAGCAAACAGAAAAATATTACCATATGATACGGGAAAATCATTATGATTATGTCATCATAGGGCAAATATGGACTAATTATTTATCTGACAGTGTTATTAATCATTTAGGCGATGAGCGTTCACTAGCATTGACTAAAAAAAGATTAGAAACAGCTCTAGATCAGGCATTAAATATAATTACTGATTCAGGTGCAAAACCAGTTTTGATTCAGTCTACTGCAGTACCTAAAGAAAATAGCCATGATTGCTTTTTCAAGCATATTAAATTTAGACGAGCCTATGATCCCAAAGAATGTAGTTTTCCCTTGATTGTATCTTCTGGAGAGCAATGGTTTAACGATTTATTTGATCGGATGAAAGCAAAATACCCACAATTAATTATTATTGATCCTAAAAAAGTGCAATGCGAAAATAATCAATGTAAAGTAGAGATTCATGGCATTCCTACTTATCGTGATGAGGGGCATATAACAGATTATGCCTCCTATCAATTGGGTGCTTTGTATCTACACAAATTGGGTAATCCGTTGAGTTAATTTGTATCCTAATGCTTATCCTCATTTTTACGATAAATAATAACCGTATTCCCAATCATTTGAATTAATTCTGCTTGTAATTGTTGGCATAAGTCATGGGCCATAATGATGCGATCTTCTTTTTCCGCACCATTAATTTTGACTTTAATTAATTCATGGGCAAGCAATGCAATATTGGTTTCTGCAACAACAGCTTCTGTTAATCCTTTTGCACCAAGAAGTATAACTGGTTTTAAATGATGGGCTTGTGCTTTAAGCGATTGTTTGAACGAAGTGTCCACTTTTATGTTCCTGATTGATAAAATGGCAAATTATTGCACGTTTTGCTGGGAAAAGGTAGTAAAATTAAGTATCATAGTAACAAGCAATAGAGAATTTGATAAGTATGAAGCGTACGAAAAGCAGTAAACGTTGGTTAGATGAGCATTTTAACGATGTTTACGTAAAAAAAGCACAAGCAGAAGGCTATAGAAGTCGAGCAGTGTATAAGTTGAAAGAAGTCGATGAGAAGGAGTCACTTTTTAAGCCTGGCATGACTGTAGTGGATCTAGGAGCTGCTCCAGGAGGATGGACGCAGTATGTCTCTGAAAAATTACAAGGCCGAGGTCGTATTGTCGCTTTAGATATTTTGCCTATGGATGCACTGCCCGATGTTACTTGCATTCATGGTGATTTTCGGGAAGATGACGTATTACAAGAGTTGATGAATTTAATTCCTGAACGTAGCTTGGACTTGTTATTATCAGATATGGCCCCAAATATGAGTGGTTCTGCCGCAATAGATATACCGCGAGCAATGTATTTAGTGGAGCTGGCATTTGATTTCGCTGAAAAAATGTTAAAACCAGGGGGAACTATGTTGGTAAAAATTTTTCATGGCTCAGGTTTTGATGATTTAATAAGGCAAGCGCGTTCATCCTTTGAGAAAGTGGCTATACGTAAGCCATCAGCCTCAAGATCTCGCTCAAAAGAAACCTATTTGCTGGCAAAGGGCTATAATTTATAGTAGTTTTATATATATATATATCTTATGGATAAAGATACAGTATTTAAGATGATTGTATTTAGAAAAGCTGTAGTTAAGGTTATTCATCATCAAGCTGTAAGTAACTAATGAGGTTAATACTTTGAACGACATGGTTAAGAATTTATTTTTATGGCTGATTATAGCGATTGTTCTAGTCTCTGTTTTCAGTAATTTTGGCCCGCGTAACTCAGTTGCTGAGAAAGTTTCCTACAGCCAATTTTTGAAAGAAGTAGATCAAGGCATGGTGAACTCCGTTACGATAGAGGATAACAAAATCATTAAAGGGATTACAAAGAATAATAAACGCTTTGTGACCTATATGCCTATGCAAGACAACGCTTTATTAGGTGAATTACTGAAAGGTAAAGTGGATGTCAGCGGTCAGGAAAAGCAACAAGAAAGTTTCCTATTACACTTATTTATTAATTGGTTCCCTATGTTATTGCTTATTGGCGTTTGGGTATTTTTTATGCGCCAGATGCAAGGTGGTGGTGGACGAGGGGCCATGTCTTTTGGACGCTCACGCGCACGCTTACTAGGGGAAGATCAAGTTAAAGTTACTTTTGCGGATGTGGCGGGTGTTGATGAAGCTAAAGATGAAGTTAAAGAATTAGTTGACTTTCTGCGTGATCCTACCAAGTTCCAAAACTTAGGTGGGCGAATTCCACGCGGTGTTTTGTTGGTTGGTTCTCCTGGTACAGGTAAAACTTTATTAGCTAGAGCGGTTGCTGGTGAAGCTAAAGTTCCTTTCTTTACTATCTCTGGTTCTGACTTTGTTGAAATGTTTGTCGGCGTCGGAGCATCACGAGTTCGTGACATGTTTGAGCAGGCTAAAAAGCATGCCCCATGTATTATTTTTATAGATGAAATTGATGCTGTTGGACGGCATAGAGGTGCCGGACTTGGCGGCGGTCATGATGAGCGCGAACAAACCCTTAACCAATTACTAGTGGAAATGGATGGTTTTGAAGGCAGTGAAGGGGTAATTGTTGTTGCGGCAACTAACCGTCCTGACGTTTTAGATCCTGCATTACTACGTCCTGGTCGTTTTGACCGCCAAGTCGTAGTTCCATTACCTGATATTAGGGGTCGTGAACAAATTTTAAGAGTCCACTTACAAAAAGTTCCTGTCGATAATAATGTTGATGTAATGGCTATTGCTCGCGGTACTCCTGGATTTTCTGGGGCTGATTTATCTAACTTAGTTAATGAAGCCGCATTATTTTCAGCTAGAGCCAATAAGCGTAAAGTGGGTATGCTAGAGCTGGATAAAGCTAAAGATAAAATCATGATGGGAACAGAACGACGTTCTATGGTCATGGATGAAAATGAGAAAAAACTAACTGCCTATCATGAGGCCGGCCATGCTATCGTAGGATTAAGTGTGCCTGAACATGATCCTGTATATAAAGTATCAATTATTCCGCGAGGTCGCGCGCTTGGTGTAACCATGTTTTTACCTGAGCAAGATAGATACAGCCATAGTAAGCGCCGCTTAGAAAGTCAATTATCTAGTTTATTCGGTGGACGAATTGCTGAAGAACTTATTTTTGGCCTTGAAAGCGTGACTACAGGTGCGTCTAATGACATTATGCGTTCTACTGAAATAGCACGTAAAATGGTTACTACCTGGGGCTTATCTGCATTAGGTCCATTAACCTTTGGTGAAGAAGAAGAGGAAGTCTTTCTCGGACGCTCAATGAACAAACATAAGGAAATGTCGGATAGAACTGCCCAGCAAATTGATGATGAGGTCCGAGCGATTATTGATAGAAATTATCAGAGAGCTAAGGAAATTTTGGTCGCTAATATGGATAAATTACACTTAATGGCAGAAAGCTTAATTAAGTATGAAACTATTGATACCAAGCAGATACAGGAAATTATGTCTGGTAAGGAGCCTTCTCCTCCTGAGGATTGGGGTTCTTCTAAGCCGTTAGAAAAGACTGATATTGTTAATAATGCACCCGCTAAAATCGTTAATAGCGAGACTATAGAAAATCCTGCTGAAGAGCATTGATTTTATATTAGGTTGTTAACTGAGAGAGCTAGGTGAATTCTGATCAATTTATTGACTGGTTGGGTCGAAAAAACCAGTCTAAGCTACATAATATTTTTGAAAAACCATTAATTATGGGAGTACTCAATGTTACTTCAGACTCCTTTTTTGATGGTGGGAAGTTTTTATCTCTTGATAGGGCATGTGAGCATGCTTTTCACTTGATTGCTCAAGGTGCGGACATCATCGATGTTGGAGGTGAGTCGACCAAGCCGGGGGCAATATCTGTTCCTTTAGATCTTGAACTGAGCAGGGTAATTCCTGTTATAGAGCAAATTCGCGCGAACTCTGATATTTGTATTTCTATTGATACCTATAAGCCTGAAACTATGAAAGCTGCTATTCATGCTGGGGCAAATATTATCAACGATATTTATGCATTACGGCAGGAAGGTGCTTTGTCGATGGTCGCGAAGCTAGGGGTTCCTGTTTGCCTTATGCACATGCAGGGACAGCCTCATGATATGCAAGAAAATCCTCATTATCCTAAAGGGGTAATAGAAGAGCTAATGTCGTTTTTTGCTGAGCGTATTAATTCTTGTGAGCAGGCGGGTATAGATAAAAATAATTTGATTTTAGATCCAGGGTTTGGTTTTGGAAAGTTAGTAAAAGATAATTTGCAAATAATTTATAATCTTGAACAATTAAAAAGTTTTAAATTACCCCTACTTTTAGGGGTTTCTCGTAAAAGTACTATTGGGGCTGTGTTAGGAAAAAAAGTTGGTGATCGTTTAATAGGCAGTCTGAGCATCGCTGTATATGCGGCTCTTCACGGTGTGGGGATACTACGAACACATGATGTCGATGAAACTGTTCAAGCTTTAAATATGATTGAGGCAATTTGTCACGCCAACTAACGAGAGTTTGACATACACGGCATGGAAATGCCTTATATGTCGCTAAACGAACACAAGTTAACTAAAGAATTTTCAGAAACTTCCGATTATTAGGGAATAGCTGAAGAACAATAATAACTCGAGAGCAATTTCTCGAATGATAGAAAAAGAGGTAGGAAAGGATGAGTCAACGTAAGTATTTCGGCACTGATGGTATTCGCGGACACGTTGGACTGTCTAGCATTAACCCTGAGTTTGTCTTGAAATTGGGATGGGCAGTCGGGAAAGTATTAGCAAATGGGCATAGGAAAAAGGTCGTCATCGGTAAGGATACACGGGTATCAGGGTATATGCTTGAATCTGCATTAGAGGCAGGATTATCTGCTGCTGGTGTTGATGTGGCGCTACTAGGCCCTATGCCTACTCCAGGGATTGCATATTTAACACAAACGCTTAGGGCTAACGCAGGTATAGTAATTAGTGCATCTCATAATTTATTTGAAGATAATGGGATTAAATTTTTCTCGGCTGATGGAGGGAAATTGCCTGATAGTGTCGAGTTGGCAATAGAAGCTGAACTTGAAAAACAGTTAGAAACAGTGCCCTCTGGAAAATTAGGAAAAGCAACACGTATCAGTGATGCAGCAGGGCGCTATGTAGAGTTTTGCAAGTCTACTATTCCCTCAATGACCCGATTATCAGGGCTAAAAATTGTCGTGGATTGTGCTAATGGCGCTACTTATCATATTGCTCCTAATGTATTCGCGGAGCTAGGTGCTGATGTTATTTCTATGGGAAATAAACCGGATGGATTTAACATTAATAAAGATTGTGGTTCAACCTCTCCCGAATTATTAAGACATAAAGTGATTAGCACTAAGGCAGATATTGGCATTGGTCTAGATGGCGATGGAGACCGACTTGTTTTAGTAGATGCTCAAGGTAATCTCATTGATGGGGATAAGATTATTTATATTATTGCGAAAGACCGTCATCAAAGAGGAGTGCTGCATGGTGGTGTTGTTGGTACGCTAATGAGTAATTATGGTCTGGAGATGGCTATTGCTTCTCTGGGTATTCCTTTTCTTCGCACGAGAGTGGGCGATCGATATGTATTAGAGGCATTGCGTGAGAGAGATTGGAAAATTGGTGGGGAGACGTCTGGACATATTGTGTGCTTGGATAAAACCACTACTGGCGATGGCATCGTTGCCGCATTACAAGTACTCTCAATTATGGTAAAACAAGACAAGACGTTACAACAGTTAACACAAGGCATTACTTTATTACCCCAGTCTTTAGTTAATTTAAAAACAGACCATGCCTCTGCCTTAGCATCAAATGCCTTGGTAATCGATGCTGTTAAAACTTTGGAAAGCAGTATGAATGGCGAGGGTCGTGTATTGCTTCGACCTTCTGGTACTGAACCTTTATTGCGGGTAATGGTGGAAGGAATAAATGAGTCTGCTGTGAAACAACAGGCTCAAAAATTATGTGAGGATATTCGTCTTATTGATATGAAAATAAGCGAGGCACGACAGTCAGCTTAGGTATACGGAAGGCAGATCTTTTTGCACTATTAGATCTGCTTCTTCGAGCAACTGAGCTGTTCTCGTCTTGAAAAAGCACGGTCGTTTGGAGTACTCATGTTCTGCTTGACCCGCAATTATACCTATGATCCAGCGATATAAATCCTCTATAGCCTCCCAAATTCTTAAGAAACCCCTATGCCTTTTTAATGGTTCATAGCGAGGGTCTAGAGCAAGGGATGGCACGTGTTCTATTGATAGAGAGGAGTTAGGAATATCTTTAAAAATTTTAGCCATACGTAATGATTGTATGGCCTGTAATAGTAGTTTTCCTTCAAGAGGATGACTTTCTCTTAATTTGAGGTATTGCTGATAAAGCAATTTAAATTGTTCAGGGGCTTCATTTATCTCATTCTCTTCATCGAATGATTCATCAACTTGGGGTAGGTTTGGTTTTATAGCCAATAATTTCTCTAGATCATTTTCAGGATGGGGGCAAAGACGTATATAAGCTTGAATAGTATTTAAATTAGAACTATTTAGTAATTCAAAGAGAATATCTCTTAAAACATAGGACGGTTTATATGATGAGGGGTGTTTAGTCAAATAGGCTCCTAGTGCTTTACCTGTCTCCAAATACCATTGTTGAATTTCAGCGGAACAATTTGTTAGTAACCGAGAAATTTGTTGATGATAATCCTCTAATTTCTGAATCTCACTATCTTCAGTGCCTGTCAACTCACCTCCTTGTGGTAAGGAATTTAATGCCAAAGGAAGCTCCTCGTTAGTGGCTGAGAATTCAGTAGATTTTTCTATTATTGAAAAACCTTGCTCCAGTTCATTGGAGGGAGCACTGAGGGATATTAAGGCTTCTTGCTCCAGTGCAGATTGCTGTGGCTTAGTGCTTTCTGTTGTTGTAATAACCGTCATTTGCTCCTGGGGGACTCCTGGGTTAGATAAATCGGTGGAAACAAGTATTTCGACTCTATCTGCAGACCGTGTTGTCTCGTGTGGTTTTAGTTGCATGGATATTTGTTGCATCGTCGGTTCTTCTTCCGCTTGTGGGGCTGGAATTCGCTGCCCAGGGGAGGCTCCCAATGCGCCAGATATATCTGTTAAAGTAGCATCGGATTGATCTTTCGCATTCGAAGGGAGCGCATGAGGATTATCTATTGAGCTAGTGTTCTCAATAGCTTGTTGTAGCTCAGCGGCTGTTGTTTGCAATGGAACTGTTGGTGTTAGTGACATGCAGAGGGGAGCGTCTGGGGAGGGGGTTATGCTTTGTGATTCTATCAATGTAAGCAAATCTATGTGACTGTCTGGCTGTTCACTGCTTTTTTCAGAAATTAGGGGTAAGTCAGGGACGTTTTTTACTAGCACAACGGCTTGCTCAGTCGATAATGTAGGCGGTACTGAAGTTATTGTTAGTTTTGCGTCTTCTTCTGTATTAAGAGGGGTAAGCCGAACTGTTTCAGCGTCTTGTTGCGATAATAAAACGGAAGACGCTATTGATGGCTCCTGTTTGTCAGCGATTAATAACTGTTCTTCAATCATTACTGTGGGACTAAAGTTATTAGAATCTTCCTCTATAGATGAGGACGGGAGGTTAAAATGCAAAGGCAATGTCTTGATTTGTTCTATACTACTTGCTATCTCATCTTGTAAACAAGAGAATTCCTCAGCGAGAGATTCAATAAGAGATGCTTCCGGGACTTCTAGATTCGCTTTATCAATTTGAACGTTAATATTATTTTTTTCGTTCTGGAGCTCGTGTTGCTGTTGCAGCAATAACTCTAGCTTCGTATCTAATTCAAGAAAAGACTGACACAAGTTATGCCATTCGGCGAATACTTCTTTTTTGGGAAATGAGTTTATTTGCTCTTCTAATTCACCTTGTCTAACTAATAAAGCATCTTGATCCGCTGGCAGGTGATATTTTTTTCTCAGCTCACCTAATTTCTGTACAGTAGAACTTAATTCATCTGCTGTTTGTCGAATTAAGTACATTTGTTTTAATTGGTTCTCGGTAATAGGTGAGTTGTAAAGTAGTGCAAGGTAAAAATCAATAAGTGAATTATTAGAAGATAGGGTACTTGGGAAAGATAAAGGATATTTTTTAAATAAGCCTTTTGCTTGCTTTAATAAATGAGTTAGCTCAGTCTCAACAGGAGTATTATTTTGTATATGAGGCAGTAAATGTTCTAATGCACTTTTTTGAGTTTCTAATATAACTTTATGTGATAACAGAACTTCTTTTTGTTCTAGTAGAGTTAAATAGTTAAAAGAGTTTTCTTTTTCCCTTATTGTTGTCTCGTACTTTTTATGATCTTCTACCCAGCGAGACCAAGCCTGAATATCAAAATAAGATAACATAGTAGATGGAATTTGATCTTGGTACTGCTTTATCAAATCTGCTTTATCCTTAGCTTTATCAAACTGGTCAGATAAACTACCTTTTGTTTCTATAGCAAGAGTATTGATACTTATTTCAAATTGAACATTTTCAAGTTTTTTATCTGTAGCGCTCAACTGTTGTTCAATTTCCTTGATTTTACTCTGCACTGTATTAGTCTGCACTTGTTTTTCGATCTGAGAAATTAACTCACGACAGATTTTATTAGTCTCTTCTAGTTGATTTATAGTCAACATAGTTGTAGCGACTAGGGTTTGAAACTCTTGCATCACACTAATAGTGGTACAGGCTATGCCAAGTTTATTTAACGCAATGACTAACTCACCTATTTTATTTTTTAGTTGCAATAAGTTTATTTTTGCCCAGTTACGATCTATAGTTTCAGAGGCTTGATTGATGTAGGCATTAAACTCCGATACAGCTAATTTTTGAGTTTTGCTATAAGCAGTAGAATTATCATCATTTATAAGAAGACTTCGTTCTGGAGTATTTTCCTTGAGCAAGGGGGTTAGCTTTAAAAAAGATACGTTTAATAATTCAACTGTAGCTTGAACTTGTTTTTGATATTCATCCGATTTTTGTTGAAGCACTTCATCTTGCTTTTTTAATTCGGTTAAGTGGGCTTGTTGTGAACTTAAATTATATTTCTTAATCCCAATAATGAAACTTTTTTCAATTAAGGCCCTCAATGCGATTAATTGTTCTACATGTGCTTTTAATTGCGATGGTGTTTGAGCAGCTTCGAGAGGTGGGTGCTTTTCAAAAATGTGCTTTAAATTAACTGGATTAAATGGTGGGGTTAAAACGGAAAGGTCAGACATTATTTTCTGGATGATTTCCTTCATCGGTATATACTCCTTGTTCAATCCGTATTTAAGATTCTAACTAAAACTCGGTACTAAGCAAGTAGCAATGAAAAATAATAACTTGTTGGCTTTTTTCTCATAAAAAAACGGATAAAGCTACACATCTGCGACAACATTGGGTATAGTGCCCTACTGGAATCAGGAGGAGTTATGAGACAAAAAATCGTTGCCGGTAATTGGAAAATGAATGGCCAATTTCAGCAGGTGATTCAACTGACCAATCAATTAAAAGAGTTGATTGATGCAGAAGATACAACTCAGATTTTAGTAATGCCCCCTGTTATTTATATACCATTGGTTAATGAGCTATTGGGCAATAGTAATATTATGCTCGGTGCGCAAAATATATATCCTAAGGACAATGGTGCTTATACCGGAGAGGTATCTGCACCCATGGTAAAAGAATTTAATTGCTCTCACGTTTTAGTAGGACATTCTGAGCGCAGACAATATTTTCACGAAGATGAAAAATTTGTCGCACAAAAATTCCACCATGTGAAAGAACATGGTATGATACCTGTTCTTTGCGTTGGTGAGACGCTTACTGAGCGTGAGAAAGGACAAACAGAGCAAATAATTGCCAATCAATTATTGGCGGTAAGTGAAAAAGATAAAAATTGCTTTCACGGATGCGTTATTGCGTATGAGCCTGTTTGGGCCATTGGTACTGGTAAAACTGCTTCGCCAGAGCAGGCACAAGAAGTACACCAGTTTATTAGAAAGTTAGTGGCAGAAATAAATCATAATGATGCCGAACGTTTAACAATGCTTTATGGTGGCAGTGTTAACGAAAATAATGCTAAAGCATTATTTGCTATGCCAGATATTGATGGTGGATTGGTAGGCGGAGCATCATTGAATGCGAAACAGTTTGTGGAAATTGTGAAATGTATCAATTGATATTAATTATTCATGTGTTAGTTGCTGTAGCCTTAATTGGCTTGGTGCTTATACAACATGGGAAAGGTGCTGATATTGGTGCCGCCTTTGGTTCTGGTGCGTCAAATACTTTATTTGGCAGTCAGGGAACTGGGGGTTTTTTATTTAAATTAACCGGTGGTTTGGCGATGACATTTTTTGTCACTAGTTTAATGCTGTCTTACCTGGTTTCAACCCAGTATCAAAAAGCAGAACAACAAGCAATACCTCAACAAACCAATGTTCCTGTGAATTCTGTTCCAGTTCCGGTTGATAGTGGTAAAAGTGAAAAACAATAAATATAAGTGAGTGTGAATTTTAATACATTTAGAAAATTTCATATTACAATGAACATCTATGCCTCAAAATAAGTTCATTATCAAGTTGTGAATTTTCGAATGTACTAAATAAGTACTTATAAAACATGCCGAAGTGGTGAAATTGGTAGACACGCCGTCTTGAGGGGGCGGTGGCGCAAGCTGTGCCGGTTCGAGTCCGGCCTTCGGCACCATTTAATCCGAGCAAGGTGAACTGATGCTATCTCAATATTTACCCGTTCTCGTTTTTATTATCATTGGACTAGTCTTAGGACTGGCTATGTTAGGTGCTGGTTCCTTATTTTCGAAACACAGCCCTGATAGTGCAAAGAACGCACCTTATGAATGTGGATTTGACGCCTTTGAAAGTTCACACATCCCCTTTGATGTTCGATTTTATTTGGTTGCTATCTTATTTATCATTTTTGATTTAGAAACGGCTTTCTTTTTTCCATGGGCATTAGCGTTGCGTAAAATCGGTTGGTTTGGATGTGCTGCAATGTTATTGTTTCTTGGCTTATTAGTTATTGGTTTTATTTATGAATGGAAACGAGGCGCATTGGAATGGGAATAATTCCACCTTGTTTATAGTCAAGAAATCTTCGTGATTTCTTTTGTTAAATTTAACTGCTTAGAGGCTCGCTATGGCGGTTGCAGAATTGCAAAAAAATGGTTTTTTAACAACTTCAGTTGATAAACTGGTTGGATGGGCTCGCAGTGGTTCAATGTGGCCTATGACCTTCGGTTTAGCATGTTGTGCGGTAGAAATGATGCATGTTGGTGCAGCGCGTTATGATTTAGATCGATTTGGTATTATTTTTCGTCCAAGTCCTCGTCAATCCGATGTCATGATTGTTGCTGGAACCTTATGTAATAAAATGGCTCCTGCTTTACGTAAAGTGTATGATCAAATGCCTGAACCTCGCTGGGTTGTTTCAATGGGCTCTTGTGCTAATGGTGGTGGATATTATCATTATTCCTACTCCGTAGTTCGAGGTTGTGATCGTATCGTGCCAGTAGATGTCTATGTGCCGGGCTGTCCTCCAACAGCGGAAGCATTGCTCTACGGCATTATTCAATTGCAAAATAAAATCAGACGTAAAAATATATTAGATGCCTAGCACGATTTAGTTTGATAAATTGATTCATTAAAGTCGAAGATCACATATCATATTGGTGAATTATTTTTCTGATTAAATTGTTAAAGGGTCATGAAAGGTGCAAATTAGATGACTAAAAATGATCATTTGGTTGAAGAGCTCAAGTCTAAATTAATAAATCACATCACTGATCTGAGCTTAGCCTATGGTGAAGTGACCATAGAATGCAAAGCACAAAATTTGAAGGCAATAATGCTGGAATTGCGTGATTTAGAAGCATTTTCTTTTGATCAGCTTATAGATCTTTGTGGTGTCGATTATCTGTCTTATGGCGAATATGATTGGGAAACTGAATCTGCTACAGAAAGCGGGTTTTCTCGCGGTGTTGAGCGCCAAGAAGCAAAAGCCTATGCCATGGATAAACCTCGATTTGCTGTTGTATATCACTTACTATCTACCAAAAAAAATCATCGCTTACGAGTTAAGTTATTCATCGATGAGTCACATCTAATTGTTCCATCAATACATGATTTATGGAAAGGCGCTAATTGGTTTGAGCGCGAGGCATACGATTTATATGGTATTTTATTTGAAGGACACCCGGATTTAAGACGTATTTTAACCGATTATGGTTTTATCGGGCATCCATTTCGTAAAGATTTTCCTCTTAGCGGTCATGTTGAAATGCGCTATGATGCAAAATTACAAAAGGTTATTTATACCCCAGTAGATATTGCGCCCAGGATACTTGTACCCAAGGTTATTCGTAATGATAACCGTTATGTAGGTAATGAGGGTGATGAATAATGATTGAATTAAAGAATTACACTTTAAATTTTGGACCACAACATCCTGCGGCACATGGGGTGTTACGTTTAGTTTTAGAACTTGAGGGTGAAACTATAGTTCGCGCCGATCCTCACATAGGATTGCTTCACCGAGCAACAGAAAAACTAGTAGAAACAAAACCTTACTTGCAAAGCATTGGCTACATGGATAGATTGGATTATGTTTCTATGATGTGTAATGAGCATGCTTATGTAAGGGCATTAGAAAAATTACTCGACATAGAAGTACCTGTGCGCGCGCAATATATACGAACTATGTTTGACGAGATTACACGAATTTTAAATCACCTTTTATGGCTAGGTGCTGTAGCGCTAGATATAGGAGCGATGACTGTCTTTCTCTATTGCTTTAGAGAGCGAGAGTACCTGTTTGATTGTTATGAAGCAGTATCTGGGGCGCGTATGCATGCCACGTATTACAGACCTGGTGGTGTTGCTCGAGATCTTCCTGACACAATGCCTCAATACAAAGCATCAAGATGGCATAGCGACCGTGAAGTTGAAAAAATGAATTCGGATCGCCAAGGTAGCTTATTAGATTTCCTCGAAGCATTTGCAGAGCGCTTCCCTCGCTGTGTCGATGAATATGAAACTCTTCTAACGGATAATAGAATTTGGAAGCAACGTACTGTAGATATTGGTATCGTTTCTCCTGAAGATGCGTTGCAATGGGGATTTACTGGACCGATGCTTAGAGGTTCTGGTATAGCTTGGGATTTACGAAAAAAGCAAAGCTATGCCGCTTATGATAAAGTTGAATTTGATATTCCCGTTGGTAAAACAGGTGATTGTTATGACCGTTATTTAGTACGCGTCGAAGAGCTAAGACAATCGAACCGCATTCTTAAGCAATGTATTGATTGGTTAAAGAAAAACCCTGGCCCAGTACGTGTAGATAATCATAAAGTCACACCACCTCGTCGAGTGGAAATGAAACATGATATGGAAGCATTAATTCATCATTTTAAACTATTTACTGAAGGTTTTTGTTTACCACGAGGGGAAGTTTATTCTGCTGTCGAAGCTCCTAAAGGTGAGTTTGGTATTTATATGGTTTCAGATGGAGCTAATAAACCATACCGTATGAAAATTCGCGCTCCTGGATTCGCTCATTTATCTAGCTATGATGAAATGGTTAGAGGGCATATGCTTGCTGATGGTGTGGCAATTTTGGCAAGCCAGGATATAGTGTTTGGTGAGATAGATCGTTAATTTTAATCTTTTATGTGCATATGGTTTAAGCACTAATAATGAAATAAAGGTTTAGAAATGTCTGATAATTCAGCAAAAATATTACATCAATTCATGTCAGCAAAGCGCATGCGCGATATTAATCACTGGATTGCAAAATATCCCGCGGATCAAAAACAATCTGCTGTAATGAGTGCTTTACGAATAGTACAAGAAGAACATGGACATTTAACTCCCGTTTTAATGGATGCTGTAGCTGAATATCTAGATATGGCTCCTATTGCAGTATATGAAGTGGCTAGCTTCTACACCATGTACGAGCATAAACCTGTAGGAAAGCACACCGTAAATGTGTGTACTAATATCTCTTGTTTGCTTAGAGGCTCTTCAGGTGTTGTAGAACATTTAGAAAAAAAATTAGGTATTAATTTAGGTGAAACAACTGCAGACGGACGCTTCACTTTAAGATCCGTTGAATGCCTCGGTGCTTGTGTCAATGCACCAATGATGCAGGTGGACAAAGATTATCATGAAAATCTTACTCCAGCTGCTATTGATGCGGCATTAGAACAGTACGAATAAAAGATAGAGGTGGTTGCCATGGTTGAATTAAATCAAGTTTGTTACCGGACAGTTCATTTGCCTGAGCCTTGGACTCTATCAGCTTACGAAAGTATTGGTGGCTACAGTGCTTGGCGTAAGATATTAAAAGAACAAACTCCCCCACAAGTTATTATCGATGAACTAAAAACTTCTGCTTTACGAGGACGTGGTGGTGCCGGTTTCCCTACAGGCCTTAAATGGAGCTTTATGAATCGTAACTCTCCAATACAGAAATATGTCGTATGCAATTCCGACGAAGGTGAGCCTGGTACATGTAAAGATAGAGAGATTTTAAGTCTTAACCCCCATCAATTGATCGAAGGTATGGCTATAGCTGGATATACCATGGGAGCAACTGTTGGTTATAACTACATCCGAGGAGAATTTTGGTTGCCTTTTGAACGGATGGAATCCGCTTTAAAAGAAGCGTATGAAGCCGGATTATTAGGTAAAGATATTTTAAAAAGCGGAATTGATTTTGACCTCTATAATCATCTAGGGGCTGGTGCATATATTTGCGGTGAAGAGACAGCACTGCTGAACTCTATAGAGGGTAAGAAAGGACAGCCTAGATTCAAGCCTCCTTTTCCAGCGAATTATGGTTTATATGGAAAACCAACAACAATAAACAATACCGAAACGTTTGCGTCTGTGCCTGTCATCATGGAAAAAGGTGGTGAGTGGTTCTTAAAACAAGGTAAACCGAATAATGGAGGCACTAAATGCTTTAGCGTTAGTGGCCATGTGAATAAGCCCGGAAATTTCGAAATTCCATTAGGTACTCCATTCAAAACATTACTTGAGTTGGCTGGTGGCGTGATTAATAACCGCAAAATTAAAGCAGTAATTCCTGGTGGTTCGTCTATGCCTATTTTACCTGGGGATGTAATGCTTGGTCTTGATATGGATTATGACAGTATTCAAAAAGCAGGATCTGGATTAGGTTCTGGGGCTGTAATTATTATGGATGAGACTACTTGTATGGTTACTGCCTTATATCGCATCTCAGAATTTTATATGGATGAGTCTTGTGGGCAATGTACTCCATGCCGAGAAGGTACCGGCTGGTTGGTTAGATTACTGCATCGTATTATACATGGACATGGAGAACCTGGGGATATAGAAAAACTAGTCAATGTTGCTGATAACATTGAAGGACGTACTATTTGTGCATTAGGAGAGGCTGCAGCTTGGCCAGTGCAAAGTTTTGTTAAGCATTTCTATAGTGAATTTGATTATTTTATTAAGCATAAACGTTCTGTCGTTGCAGCATAATTTAGAAGGTTAGACCATGGCTACTATTGAAATAGACGGTAAAACATTTGAAGTAGAAAACGGCAAAATGATCATCGAAGTTGCCGATGAAGCGGGTATTTATATCCCTCGTTTTTGTTATCATAAGAAACTTTCTGTGGCTGCAAACTGTCGCATGTGCTTAGTTGAAGTTGAAAATGGTAGAAAACCTGTCCCAGCTTGTGCAACTCCTATTACCAATGGAATGAAGGTATTTACCAAATCAGAAGAAGCATTACATTCACAAAAAGTAGTGATGGAGTTTTTATTAATTAATCATCCTCTAGATTGCCCTATTTGCGATCAAGGTGGTGAATGTGAGTTGCAAGATATCTCTATGGGATTTGGTGCAGATCAATCAGAATACACTGAGAGTAAACGTTCTGTGGATGACGATGATTTAGGTACTCTTATTTCTACTGAAATGACTCGATGCATTCACTGTACTCGTTGTGTTCGCTTTGGTGACGAAGTTGCTGGAGTGCGCGAATTGGGAGCGACAGGTCGTGGTGAACACATGCAAATTGGAACTTATGTGAAACACAGCATGACGTCTGAGGTTTCTGGGAACATTATTGATTTATGTCCTGTTGGTGCATTAACGTCAAAGCCCTACCGTTTTTCTGCAAGAGCATGGGAAATGACGCAACATGATGGCGTTTCTCCTCATGACTGTTTAGGAACAAATATATACATCCATACCAGAAACAACAAGTTGATGCGTGTTGTACCTAAAGAAAATGAATCAATTAATGAAACTTGGATTTCTGATCGTGATAGATTTAGCTATTTAGGATTAAATAGTCAGTTCCGTGCAGGAAAACCACAAATTAAACGTAATGGTCAATGGGAAACTGTTGATTGGGAAACTGCATTGAAATTTGTTGCCGAAGGCCTCAGCCGAATTATTAAGCAAAATGGCCCAGAGCAAGTTGCTGCATTTGCGTCCCATTCGTCAACTCTTGAAGAGCTTTATTTGTTGCAAAAATTAATGCGAGATCTTGGGGTACAAAATATAGATCATCGCTTGCAGCAAACTGATTTTAGAGATCAGTCTAATCAAACAACTACTCCAAAAAGCTCCCTACCTTATGCAGAAATAGAAAATCAAAATTCAATTGTATTAGTTGGTTGCAACATTGATCGAGAAGTTCCATTAGCAGGGTTACGAGTTCGTAAGGCATTTCGCAATGGAGCAAAAATATTTGCAATAAATCCAGTTGATTTTGAATATAGATTTGAACTTACAGGAGGTAGTGTTGTATCTCCTTTAGAAATGCCTATGCAATTGGCAAAGCTGGCATTGGCTCTTGCTCAAGATGTTAAGAGATTACCCGAAGAAGTCCAAAAATTATTAATTGGCTTAGAGGTAGATAAGACCACAAAACTTATAGCGAAATCACTTAAAGAAAGTAAAGCCTGTATCGTTACTGGAGCACTACATGAAAATCATCCAGAGGCTTCATTATTACGTACTTTAGTTTTTGAAATTCAAAAATTAAGTGGTGCAAAAGTAGTGCGACTTACTAGTGGTGGGAATAGTGCGGGCGCATGGATGGCTGGTATGCTTCCACATAGATCGGTTGCAGGTAAACCTGTTACGGAACCTGGTCTTGACGTACAAGCTGCACTCAATGCAAAGTTAAAAGCATATTTCTTGATGGCGGTAGAGCCAGGATACGATTTTGCTAATCCCCATGGCGCAAGGCAGTCTATGCTTGCCGCTGAGTTTGTTGTAATGCTTACCGCTTACCATCATGAGTCAATGTTAGATTATGCAGATGTTATCTTACCTATCGCTCCGTTTGCAGAAACATCTGGAACCTATATCAATGTAGACAACACTTGGCAAACGGTAAAAGGCGCTTTAGCTCCTTATGATGAGGCTCGTCCTGCATGGAAAGTACTACGAGTATTAGGTAATTTATTACACTGTAAACACTTTGATTATATCTCTACAGAAGAAGTATTATCTGAGATCGATACAAGTGCTGCTATGACAATGGAGCATGATTACGTGCCTTATTATCCAGAGTCTTTGCCTGTTATTAATCAATCATTAATTAGGGTTGGTGAATGGCCTCTCTATCGTACAGATGCTATCGTAAGGAATGCTAAGGAACTGCAATTATGCGCGGCTTCTGAATCAGCATGTATACGCATTCATCCTGCAACTGCAGATCGATTGAAATTAGAAGAAATTGCTACTGTATCTCAAGGAGATATTGAGATAACATTGCCGCTAAAACGTGATGAGCGTATTGCGGCTGATGTGATATGGGTAGCAAATGCAATGCCTGAAACAGTAGATTTAGGTCATTCATTTGCTGCAATAACAATTAAAAGCGCTAGATAGGTAAAAAAATGCTTCAAGACATTAGCATATTAATTTGGATTATCATCAAGATACTCGTAATAGTAGTTCCTCTACTTCTTTGCGTTGCCTATTTAATTTATGCGGAAAGAAAAGTTATTGGATATATTCAAGTAAGAATAGGTCCAAATAGAGTAGGAGTAAAAGGGTTACTCCAACCTATTGCTGATTTAATTAAATTAATTACTAAAGAAATAATTATTCCTACTAAATCAAACAAGTATCTTTTTATCGTTGCCCCACTGTTTGCATTAGTTCCTTCTTTAGCGGGGTGGGCTGTTATTCCTTTCCAGGAAGGGACGGTATTAGCTAATATTAATGCAGGCGTGCTCTACGTATTTGCTATGAGTTCACTAGGTGTATATGGTGTTCTTATTGCAGGTTGGGCATCTAACTCAAAATACGCTATGTTTGGTGCATTAAGGAGTACCGCACAAACAGTCTCTTATGAAATTGCAATGGGGTTTGCATTAGTTGGCGTCTTGCTTGCTGCTGGCAGTATGAATCTTTCTGACATAGTAATGTCTCAAAGAGGCGGAATTTTGCATTGGTGGTTTGTTCCTCTATTTCCCCTATTTTTAGTTTTCTGGATTGCTGGAATTGCTGAAACCAATAGAGCGCCTTTTGACTTAGCTGAAGGGGAGTCAGAGATTGTCGCAGGATTTCATGTTGAATATTCTGCGATAGGGTTTGCTTTATTTTTCCTGGCAGAATACGCCAGTATGATACTTATATCAGTCATGATAAGTATTTTATTCTTAGGCGGATGGATGTCTCCATTTGAGGGGATCCCTGTTTTAGAAAATATATTTTTCGTAGTGCCTGGCTTTGTATGGTTACTTATAAAAATTAGTTTCTTTCTTTTTGTTTATTTATGGGTAAGGGCAACTTTTCCACGTTATCGTTATGACCAACTAATGCGCTTAGGTTGGAAAGTACTTATCCCGGTCACCATAGTCTGGATCGTTGTAACTGCCTTAATGGTTGTTACTCATCTTAAACCTTGGTTTTGATGGTTAATAGAGAAGCCGATGAAAAAAGCATATCAACATATAAAGCATTACGTACGCAGTTTTCTTCTGTTAGAGCTGTTATCTGGTTTAAAGCTAACAGGTAAATATTTCTTTAAGAAAAAATTTACAGTTCAATTTCCAGAAGAACGCACTCCATCATCACCACGCTTTAGAGGCTTGTTGGCATTACGCCGATATCCTAACGGCGAGGAGCGATGCATCGCATGTAAGTTGTGCGAAGCAGTGTGTCCTGCATTAGCAATTACTATTGAATCTGAACCAAGAACTGATGGTTCAAGAAGAACCACTCGTTACGATATAGATATATTTAAATGTATCAATTGTGGTTTATGTGAAGAGTCTTGCCCTGTAGATTCTATAGTGGTTACTCCAATACAACATTATCATGTAAGTGAACGCGGCCAGAATATAATGACTAAAGAAAAGTTATTAGCTTTAGGTGACATGATGGAACCGCAATTAGCAGCAGATCGTGCTGCTGATGAGAAATACCGATAATAGAGGCCAATTATGCATGATTTATTAGTTCAGGTGACTTTTTATATTTTTGCTGCTTTAGCAGTCGGTTCTGCATTAATGGTAATTAGTCAGAATAACCCCGTTCGCTGTGTATTATTCTTAGTGCTTACTTTCTTTGCAAGCGCTATATTGTGGATGCTTGTTGAAGCTGAGTTTCTCGCTTTAATTCTTGTGTTAGTATATGTTGGTGCCGTCATGACTTTATTCCTGTTTGTGGTCATGATGCTGAACATTGATGTTGAAAGTATTAAAACACATTTAATGCGTTATCTACCTTTTGGTTTAATTATTGTTGCCTTGCTTACCGGATTATTGATGGTGTCTATTCCTGCAGATTCGTTCAAAGGTAAGACCGAGGTTCAACAAGGTGGTCAAGCAACCAACTCTCAATTACTCGATTCTTCTGCGTCAAATAATGTTACTGATTCAAAAAATGATGTTTCTAATACAGAAGCATTAGGCTTGGTTCTTTATACAGATTATTTGTTGGCATTTGAATTAGCCGCAGCTATTTTGTTGGTGGCTATAATTTCAGCAATTACCTTGGTACATCGAGGGACTGTTCGTTCTAAACGCCAAAATATAAAACAACAAATCATGACTCGGTCACAAGATAGAGTTCAATTAATTAATATGAAATCAGAGAAATAACAATTGGGGAATCCTTTATGATACCAGTTAATGATTATCTGATATTGTCTGCGATTTTATTTGGTTTAAGCCTTGTAGGCATCATGTTAAATCGCAAAAATATCATTTTACTACTAGTATGTGTTGAGTTAATGTTATTAGCAGTAAATACCAATTTCGTAGCTTTATCACATTATTATCATGAATTAGGCGGACAAGTCTTCGTCTTCTTTATTTTAACAGTAGCAGCGGCAGAGGCCGCTATCGGTTTAGCCATAGTCATGTTGCTTTATAGGAATCGCGGCAATATTGATGTAGATAAAATGAATCATTTAAAAGGTTAAGATCGTGAGTATACTACAACTTTGTTTAATAATTGTTTTAGCTCCCCTAGCTGGCTCTATAATTGCTGGCTTATTCCGTAATCAGATAGGGCGTGTAGGGGCTCATTTAGTAACTATTATAGGGGTTACTATCTCTTTAATATTATCAATAGATATAGCCTATAATTTATTTTCTGGATCAATTGGTGATACAAATGTCTTATTTTATCATTGGGCTACAGGGGGATTATTGTTTCCTTATGAGTTTAATTTAGGTTTCCTAATTGATCCTTTAAGCGTTGTAATGCTGGTAATTGTTAATTTTGTTTCTTTATTGGTTCATATATACAGCATCGGATATATGGCAGATGATGATGGGTATCAGCGATTCTTTAGCTATATTTCCTTATTTACTTTTATGATGTTGATGCTGGTATCTTCAAATAATTTTCTTCAGCTATTTTTTGGTTGGGAAGGTGTGGGACTTGTATCTTATCTCCTTATCGGTTTCTGGTATCAAAGAGAATCTGCCTTGGAGGGTAGTTTAAAGGCATTTTTAGTAAATAGAGTGGGGGATTTTGGTTTTGTTTTGGGGATAGCGTTAGTTTTTGCTTATACAGGTAGTCTTGATTATGCTGCTGTATTTAAAAGTGTTAACTATTTAGCTAGCCAAAATATAGAATTATTTTCTGGGCATTCTTGGTCATTGATTACCGTTATTTGTCTCTTACTGTATGTGGGGGCTATGGGTAAATCAGCACAAGTACCATTACATGTATGGTTACCTGAGTCAATGGAAGGTCCTACACCTATTTCGGCATTAATTCATGCGGCAACGATGGTTACTGCCGGAGTATTTATGATTGCTCGAATATCTCCTTTAATCGAATTATCAACTACGGCATTAAGTGTTGTCCTCGTCATTGGAGCTACAGGAGCGTTGTTTACTGGTATCTTAGCTTTAGTAATGAATGATATTAAGCGCGTAGTTGCTTATTCTACTTTGTCACAACTAGGTTACATGATGGTCGCTATGGGGGCTTCGGCCTACAGTGCGGGTATGTTTCATTTGCTCACTCATGCTTGCTTTAAAGCTCTATTATTCTTGGGGGCCGGTTCGGTGATTATAGGAATGCATCACGAACAAGATATGAGAAAAATGGGTGGATTATGGAATAAAATGCCTATCACTTACGTAACCTATGTGATTGGCTCATTAGCTCTCTGTGCTTTCCCTCCATTTGCTGGGTTTTACTCAAAAGATACAATTATTGAGGCAGCACAATTGTCTCAAATTCCAGGAAGTAGTTATGCTTATTTTTGTGTTGTAGTCGGTGCTATGGTAACGGCTCTTTATACATTTAGATCTTTATTTATGACCTTCCATGGCCAGCCGCGTATGGATGAGCACACATTGAGCCATATTCATGAATCTCCATGGGTTGTTTGGTTACCTTTAGTATTACTTGCTATTCCGTCTGTAGTTCTTGGTTATATACTATACATGCCCATGCTTTTTGATAAACCAAGTATACTCGGCTCATCAATTTTCGTCTTACCAGAGCATAATGTTTTGGCTGAATTAGCTCATGAAGTAACTTCACCTTTTGCAAGTATGGTTCATTCAGTCCATTCACTGACGTTATGGATTACTTTAGCTGGCGCGTTTATAGCATGGATTTGCTATATTGCCTTCCCAGCGATTCCAGGCTATTTAGCTCAGCGCTGTTCTTTAATTTATAGAATGCTGATGGACAAGTATGGTTTTGATCGCTTTAACGATATTTTTTTCGTTAAGGGCTTTAAAGGAATAGGACAATTCTTTTATAGCGTAGGTGATCAAAAGTTAATTGATGGAGTTGTAGTAAATGGCAGTGGCCGACTGGTTCGATGGTTCTCTAGTAAAGGTCGTACAATACAAAGTGGCTATCTGTATCATTATGCAACAGTAATGGTATTGGGATTATTAATATTTCTGTGCTGGTTGATACTGGGCTAAAGACAAGGTAAGAATATGCATCATTTGCTTAATTTGCTGATTTGGTTGCCAATTATAGGCGGTGTTTTTGTACTCCTGACAGGAGATGAAAATAATCCTAACGTTTCACGTTATTTATCGTTATTTACGGTACTGTTATGTCTAGTCATATGTATCCCTTTAGTAAGTGGATTTGATATACAAGCCGTAGGCATGCAGTATTTGGAAGAAATTCAATGGATGCCTGCGCTAGGTATTAACTATAGTCTTGGTATCGATGGCTTATCACTATTACTTATAGTCTTAAGTATTTTTACTAATTTAATAGTAATACTCGCTACCTGGGATAGTATTAAGAAAAGAGTATCGCAGTACATGGCCTCATTCTTAATTATGCAAGGGCTGCTCGTAGGTGTTTTTTCTGCTATGGATGCGATTTTATTCTATATATTCTGGGAAGCGACATTAATTCCTATGTATCTCATTATTGGTATATGGGGTTCGGAAAACCGTGTTTATGCAGCTATAAAGTTCTTTCTTTATACTTTCTTGGGTTCCGTATTAATGTTAGCTAGCTTTCTGTATATGGGATATATTGCCGGCTCCTTTAAGATAGAGACCTTTTACGCGATTAAATTGGGTATGACAGCACAAACATTAATTTTTATTGCTTTTTTCTTGGGATTCGCAATAAAGATCCCGATGTTCCCAGTGCACACTTGGTTACCCGATGCTCATACTGAAGCTCCAGCAGGTGGGTCTGTGATTTTAGCTGCGATTCTATTAAAGTTAGGGGCTTATGGATTCATTCGCTTTTCCCTACCCATAGTACCTGATGCTTGCAGTAAGTATGCTGGAATAATGGTTGCGCTATCCTTGATTGCAGTAGTTTATATTGGACTAGTTGCAATTATCCAAAAAGATATGAAGAAACTAATTGCTTATTCATCTATTTCTCATATGGGCTTTGTAACTTTAGGGTGTTTCGCCATATTTGCTATTGCTAATCAAACTGGTTTATCTACTGCCGGGTTGGTTCTTGAGGGGGCAGTCGTGGTGATGATTTCCCATGGCTTCGTATCAAGCGCAATGTTTGCTGGTGTTGGGTATCTCTATGATCGTATGCATACGCGACAGTTAGCTGATTTTGGTGGCATTGTAAATACCATGCCTATGTTTGCATCATTTTTTATGTTGTTTGCTATGGCCAATGCAGGATTACCTGGTACATCAGGCTTCGTTGGTGAGTTTATGGTGATATTAGGTAGTATAAAGGCTGGATTTTGGGTTGCCTTTTGGGCTGCTACTACATTAATCCTTGGCGCAGCTTATACATTATGGTTGTATAAGCGGGTTATATTTGGTGCTGTTTCTAATGATAAAGTAGCTGCTGTAAAAGATATATCGGGATTTGAGTTAAGTGCTTATGTTTTGCTTGCTTTGATGGTTATCGCTTTGGGTATATATCCCAAACCGATGTTGGAATATGTTCATCAAACAGTAAGCCATACTTTAGCGCTGGCCGCTAAATCTAAATTGTAACATTGCAAGGTTAAACAATATGACTGCATTACTTGAAAATATCCATGTAGCCCTTCCAGAGATGATAGTGCTGGCGACCGCATGCCTTGCGTTGCTTACCGATTTATTTTTTCGCCATAAATATAAATCGGCCACATTTTTCATCGCCTGTATAGGTCTTTTCTTATCAGCTTGTGTTAGCTATTTATACATAGGCAGTTTTAAAGTAGTTACTTTAAACGGCTTATTCATCAGTGATGACGTAGCTCATCTGATGAAGTTTTTTATCTATATTACCGTGTTTTTCTGTTTTGCTTATTCTCAGAACTACATGGAAGAACGTCAAATGCCGTATGGGGATTTTTATGTACTAGGTCTTTTTTCAACCTTAGGCATGATGATTCTTGTATCTGCTCATTCACTGTTAACAATATATCTGGGGTTGGAGCTCATGTCATTGCCACTCTATGCGATGACAGCAATTAGACGTACTGACAGTGATGCGTCAGAAGCTGCAATGAAATATTTTGTTATGGGGGCCATTGCGTCTGGAATGCTGTTGTATGGTATTTCATTAATTTATGGTGCTACTGGAAAGCTTGACTTACTTGAAGTTGCGAATGCAATAGCTGCAAGTAAGCAGCAACAAAATCTATTGTTAGCTTTTGCCTTAGTATTTATTCTTGCCGGTGTTGGGTTTAAATTAGCTGCAGTACCTTTTCATATGTGGGCGCCAGATGTATACCAAGGAGCTCCTAGTGCAGTGACTCTATTTATAAGTACAGCACCTAAAGTCGCTGCATTGGGAATGGCATTTCGACTACTAACTATAGGATTTATAGATATTACTGCACAATGGCAGCAAATCATCTTAGTCATGTCTTTACTATCAGCTGCATTAGGTAATTTATTTGCTGTAGTACAAAATAGAATTAAACGCTTACTTGCCTATTCAGCAATATCTCATATGGGATATGCTTTGTTTGGTATTTTGGCGGCGAATGCAGCGGGTTATTCTGCTGCCTTATATTACATTGTCGTTTATGCACTTATGTCTGCAGCGGCATTTGGACTAGTAGTGCTAATGTCAAATCAAGGCATGGAAATAGATAGTGTTGATGATTTAAAAGGGCTAAATAAAAGGAGTCCTTGGCTTGCTTTTATGATGCTTGTTGTTATGTTTTCTATGGCTGGTGTTCCTCCTACCGTTGGCTTCTTTACAAAGTTGCTAGTGCTTAAAGCGTTAGTCGATGCCAATATGCTATGGGTAGCGATTATTGGTCTTGTGCTGACTGTTATTGGTGCATACTATTATTTACGAATAGTTAAAATTATGTATTTTGATCAGCCTATTCATGATGGACGAATTATTATCAACAAAGGTAATGGCCTGTTCTATTCTTTAAATTGTCTTTCATTATTGTATTTGGGAATTTTTCCTGGCTCCTTAATTGCTGCATGTATTAATGCCTTTGTTAGCTAATAGAGCCAATCAATATTAAGCTATACTGTACTGATGAGTCCTTTCGTCAGTACAGCGATCAGCTCCTCATGTGTCTTTGTGTTCATTCCAACTCTGTGTTTGCCTTTTTTTAGTACTTAAGTTGATATGGCGATTTTCGGAAGAAGTTTATTGATTCTGAATTTTTTATTAGTTCTCTCTCAGCTTATAGTAGGAACCTACATTCATAAATAACTATTTATTTGACTCATTAAATAACTCTACAAGTCCTTTGCGACCCACAAATATTAATTAATTACTAAACTTTGCGAAAAGTACTTGCTAAGAGGGACAACTCCCAGTATACTTGGCCTCAGTTGACGCGGGGTGGAGCAGCCTGGTAGCTCGTCGGGCTCATAACCCGAAGGTCGTAGGTTCAAATCCTGCCCCCGCTACCACTTTTTAGAACCCCATTTATGGGGTTTTTTATTATGTTAAATAGGGTACCGTACTAATCTAAGTCAGTTAACAGACTTGGGCGTGTGCGCCCTTTCTTTGTTTGTTAATTTAATATTATGATGCAAGATGAACTAGTACAATTACTGTCTCCCATTATTAATGATATGGGCTATGAACTCTGGGGATGTGAATATCTTTCCCAGGGGAAACACTCTTTGTTGCGAATATATATAGATAAACCCGACGGAATTGATATCGATGACTGTCAAGCTGTTAGTAAGCAAGTCAGTGCATTGCTGGATGTAGAGGATCCAATTCCAGGAAACTATAATTTAGAAATATCGTCCCCAGGCATTCCTAGGCCATTGTTTAACCACGAACAGTATCAACGTTACTTAGGACAAGAAGTTCAGGTAAAAACTTTTAAGCCGATAAACGGTAAAAGAAAAATGTCAGGTATTATTATTTCAGCGAATGAGAGTACAGTAGTATTGGATATAAACGGGGAACATCAAGAACTACTTTTTTCAAATATTGTGAAAGCAAATTTGACAGTCTAGAGAGGCGAACAATGAGCAAAGAATTGTTATTAGTTGCTGAGGCGTTATCAAACGAAAGAGGGGTTAGTAAAGAAGTTATTATACGAGCTATTCAGTCTGCATTAGAATCTGCAACACGTAAGATTTTAGGTTTAGATATTGGTGTGCGTATCAAACTCGATCCTCGAACTGGCGAATATGAAACTTTTAGATATTGGGATGTAGTCAATAATGATGAGCTTGAATTTCCTGATCATCAGGTAACTTTAGACGAAGCGCAAAAACGCAATCCATCACTGGTTGTTGGAGAGCGTGTTGAAGAGTTAATTCCTTCTATTGAATTTGGCAGAATTGAGGCGCAAACTGCGCGTCAAGTGATCATGCAGAAGGTTAGAGAAGCTGAGCGTGAATTAGTTGTTGATCAATTCCGTAGTAAACTAGGACAACTAGTATATGGGACAGTTAAGAAAGTTACTCGAGATAATGTGATTATCGACTTGGGTGGTAAAGCAGAAGCCTTCTTGCCTCGAACAGAGATGTTGCCGCATGAAATGTTTAGACCCAACGATAGAGTCCGTGCATATTTGTATGAAATATCGCCTCAAGCTCGTGGGCCTCAACTCTTTGTGAGTCGTACACGCAATGAGATGCTTGTTGAATTATTCCGGATTGAAGTTCCAGAAATTGGTGAGAATATTATCGAAGTTAGAGCTGCTGCTCGTGATCCTGGTAATAGAGCAAAAATTGCAGTGAAGACTAACGATGGACGTATAGACCCTATAGGTGCGTGTGTAGGAATGCGTGGGGCAAGAGTACAAGCTGTATCTAGTGAGCTTGGTGGAGAGCGCGTAGATATCATTTTATGGGATGATAATCCCGCACAGCTTGTAATTAATGCTATGGCTCCTGCAGATATATCATCTATAGTAGTCGATGAAGATAGCCACACAATGGATCTGGCTGTTGAAAAAGAGCAATTATCACAAGCTATTGGTCGCAATGGACAAAATGTTAAGTTGGCAAGCCAGCTGACCGGCTGGATTCTTAATGTGATGACTGTAGAAGAGTTCGAAAATAAAAATCAAGAAGAATCGAGCAAAATAGTAAAACTATTTACTTCTAACCTTGAAATTGATGAGGAAATTGCTACTTTATTGGTAGCTCATGGATTTTCTTCATTGGAAGAAATAGCTTATGTACCTAAAGAAGAGCTGCTTGCTATAGAAGAGTTTGATGAAGAGATCGTTGAAGAACTAAGAAATAGAGCCAACGATGCCCTATTAACTATGGCTCTTTCTTCAGGTAAAGGATTATCTGGTTCACCTGATGACTCTCTTCTAAATATGGAAGGAATGACTGAAGAGTTGGCTAATAAATTAGCTAATAGAGGTATTACCACTATGGAAGAGCTAGCTGAACATTCAGTCGATGAATTACTGGAAATTGATGGCATGACAGAAGAAAAAGCCGCTGCTTTAATTATGAAGGCAAGAGAACCATGGTTTATATAGAACTATGGTTTTATGATTGATCACACCAAAGATGGTGTTTAAAAGAGTTAAAACATATATATGCAGTTTTATTAAAAAACTGCTGAAAGAGGATATAAAATATGGCGGATGTGACGGTTAAACAATTAGCTCAAGTCGTTGGTATCCCAGTTGAACGCTTATTGAACCAGTTACAGGAAGCGGGGTTGTCTTTCACTGATGAACAACAGACTGTGAATGAGGATCAAAAGCGAATTTTACTCAGTCATTTAAAGGGTAGTTCTGCACGTGATACCGCTGCTACACCTGAAAGAATTACTTTAAGACGAAAAAGTCTATCTCAGGTTACTGTTGGTCATGATGTTCATAGTGGTAAGACAGTTAACATTGAAGTGCGCAAGAAAAAAACATTCGTTAAGCGCAGTATTATTGAACAATCAGAAGCTCCAGAGGTTGTTTCTGCACCAGAGCCAGCCCCAATTGTTGAAGGGCGGTTGCCAAGTGACGAGCCCGCTATTGATGCTACTACTCCTCAAGTTCCCGCAGCAGAAGAATTAGAGTCTACTGTTCACGGCGAGCCAGAACATGAAGAGCAAGTTACTGAAGCGGTAGCGACTGTTACTGCAGAAGAACCCGTTGACCCATTAGAATTGTTAGCCGAAAAGGTATTGGAAAATGCTCCTCCTGAAGTAGTAGCTAAGGCTGCAATAAAAGAAGAGAGTAAAACTTCTGAGAAAGCTAATAAAAAGAAATATGTTGAACAATCAAAATCAGAATCAGAAGCGGTTGAATTTAAGAAAGTTAAGAAAAAGCCTAAATATCAAACCTTTGATCGTGACGAAGAAGAACTTGATGCTCATCGTCGAGGTGGTCGTAGCAAATTTAAAAAGCGCAAAGGTACAGAAAAGTCAGATAAGTATAAAGAAGCAGAAGAATCTTTAACACATGGTTTTGCTTTACCTACAGCTCCAATAGTCAGAGACGTAATGATTCCTGAAACTATTACTGTTGCTGAACTAGCAAAACGCATGTCAGTCAAAGCAGCTGAAGTAATTAAAGTAATGATGACTTTAGGTGCTATGGCGACCATAAATCAGGTTATCGATCAAGAGACGGCTGTAATTGTTGTTGAAGAAATGGGACATAAGGCAAATGTCATAAAAGAAGATGCAATAGAAGCGGGTCTTGGTGAGTCAATATCTAAAGGATCGCATAGAGCTCCCAGAGCGCCCGTAGTTACTATAATGGGACACGTGGATCACGGTAAAACCTCTTTACTTGATTACATCCGTCGTACTAAGGTAGCAGCTGGCGAAGCTGGTGGAATTACTCAGCACATCGGTGCTTATCATGTGAGTACGCCCAAAGGAGAGATTACATTTCTTGATACACCAGGACACGCGGCTTTTACAGCAATGAGAGCGCGTGGTGCTCAAGCAACCGATATAGTTATTTTGATTGTTGCAGCTGATGATGGAGTTAAACCTCAAACTATCGAAGCGATACAACATGCTAAAGCAGCAAAAGTGCCGATTATCGTGGCAATTAATAAAATAGATAAACCTGATGCTGATCCAGAGAGAGTCATGAATGAATTAACGACTCATGAGGTTATCCCTGAAGCGTGGGGTGGTGATACCATGTTTGTTTCAATTTCAGCTAAGACAGGTA